>JAJYTH010000104.1 GCA_021793175.1 Actinomycetes bacterium | reverse complement strand
ATCCGGTGGGTGCTCGTGGAGGCGGCGGGGCGCATCCTGCCCGAGGTGCGCGAGACGCTGGGTGTCTGGACCGCCGAGCAGCTGGAGAAGCGCGGCATCGAGGTGTACCTGTCGACGGCGGCGAAGTCGTTCGAGGACGGCCACGTCGTGCTGTCCGACGGCACCGAGTTCGACAGCGACACCATCATCTGGACCGCCGGTGTGAAGGCCAACCCGGTGGTCGCCGAGTCCGACCTTCCCACGGACAAGCGCGGCCGCCTGCAGGCCACGGCCACTCTGCAGGTGCTGGGCCACCCCGACGTGTGGACCGCCGGTGACGTGGCCGCCGTGCCGGACCTGTCGCGCACCGAGAACGACCCCACGGCGACGTGCCCGCCCAACGCCCAGCACGCGGTGCGGCAGGCGCGGCACATGGCCAAGAACATCATCCGCTCGTTGCGCGGTGGCACGCCGGCCGACTACTACCACAAGAACCTCGGTGCGGTGGCCGGTCTCGGTATGCACAAGGGTGTGGCCGACGCCATGAACCTGAAGATCAAGGGCTACCCGGCGTGGCTGTTCCACCGTGCCTACCACGTCAAGGCGATGCCCACCTTCAACCGCAAGGTGCGCATCCTGCTGGACTGGGCACTCAGTGGCCTGTTCCGCCGCGAGATCGTCTCGTTGGGGCAGATCAACAACCCGAAGGAAGAATTCGAGAGGGCGTCGAAGTCGTAGCGGAAGGCGGGGGCTTAAGCTTTCTTATGCCCCCGTAGCCCAATTGGCAGAGGCGGTCGACTTAAAATCGATTCAGTGCGGGTTCGAGTCCCGTCGGGGGCACCAAACGCTCTGGTCGAAGGTTCGTGAGTGTGGGGCTTCAAGATCGAAAGCCCCACATGCGCCTCATGAACCGCCGACTCTGATGTCCTCCAAGTCGGCTGCCGCCCCGGCGACGAAGTACCCCGAACCAAGGGGCCCTGCGTGGTGAAAGGCCGGGAGTGGCCAGGTGATCGGCGACCAGCCGAGTCGGCGACTTGGTCAAGTCTCCGGTCGTCAATGCCGATTCGTCGCCTTGCGCGTCAGGGGACGGCAGGGCGGGTCGTTCGGACGGGCCGGGGAACAGGCACCATCGGCCCGCCTGGGAGTGGACACCCTTCCCCGCGAATCTCATTGGTGACGCACGGTTCGAGATCCACGGACATGGGAAGGGCCGTTCCCGTCCCAGCGACGGGAGCCGATGGCCGTCGAACTCCGAGCGGATCACGTGGCGTCGACGTGCGGGATCGTGTTCCGCCACGCGGGAGCCCCGGATCACGGTGGAGCCACCTGACCTCGGCCGGTCGCCTCAGTCCCGCCGGACGAGTGCGTTGACCGCGGGACGGAAGTCGAAGTGGTACGGAAGGGCCTCGAGTTCCTCCGGGGTCACGTCGACGTTGTGACGTGCCGCGAGTTCAGCCAGCCACTCGTACGGGAGTGGTTTCTCGGACCCCTCACCCTCGTTCGGAAGAAGGGCCGTCGAGAAGAGCTCATGCAGCTCGCTTGCTGTGAAGTCGGGGGAGGCGCCACCGCGCACACCGACGGTGACACCCCGTTCGTTGCACAACACCACACGTTTCCCGGACTCGAGCTCCACGTACTCATTCAGCGCGAAACTGAGTTGGCCGTTCGACTCGTCCCACGGGGTCCTGCCATCGCAGACGACCCCCAAGGCGACGACGGTCCCGTCGCTCGGGGACGCCTCGGGGCCAAGGGGCAGCCGGCCTGAGTCCTCGACGGGAAAAGGGAGGGCGGACCAGCTCTGGTTCACGGTGTCCATGCGAGCTCCGCTGATTCAACCGGACATGTGGTGGGATTTCCATGGGAGCGTGGCAAGCCGATGCGGACCGCGAAGTGACCGCTCTCGGCGGTCCACGGTTCACATTGGTCCTTAATAGACTTGGTTGGCGGTGTCCTCGGTGGTCCTTCGCGAACTTCCTTAGAAATGTGTGAAGTCGCGCTGAGTGGACGAATTCGCGAGGTTCCCCATAGCCGAAACCGCTCCCGAGTGGACATACGGGGAGCAAGTGTGTCCACTCGGGAGTCAATTCGGTACACCGAACCTCGCGGTGTGGGGTTCCCCGGGGCATCACCCGGTGACCGGGGCCGGTGTCGCCCTGGGCTTCCGCACGGGCTGACGCGAATTCACGACACCGCGCAGCGACAGACCGTTCGTCTCCGGCAAAAGCAGCACCGGGACGGCGGCGATCGCCGCCGCGCCCATCAAGTAGAACGCGGGCCACATCGTGTTGCCGGTGACGTTGACCAGCGAGCCGACGATGTACGGCGCGGTGCCCGCGAAGGCCGCGGTCGAGACGTTGTACCCGATCGAGAAGGCGCCGTAACGCACCCGCGTCGGGAACATGGCCGGCAGCGTGGACGCCACCACGGCCAGGAACAACACCAGACAACCGCCGAGCATCGCCAGCCCGCCCGCCAACATCAGCGCGTTGACGCCGGTCTCGGTCTTGCTGCCCTCCATCAGCGAGAACGCCGGGATCGGCAGGGCCAGGAAACCGGCGCAACAGGCGACGAGGAGCGGCTTACGGCCGATCCGGTCGGACAGCGCCCCGATCGGCACGATCACGATCATCATGGCCAGGATGACGCCCATGATGATCAGCAGTGGGACGTTGCCTTCGAGCCCGAGCTGGTCCTTCAGGTACGTCTCGATGTAGCCGAGCAGGATCCAGTCACCGACGTTCAGCAGGATCACCAGGCCGATCAGGTGCAGGATCGACTTCCAGTTGGTGGTGATCAGCTCCTTGAGTGGCGACTTCGCCACCTTGTGCTCGACGGCGAGGTCCTTGAACAAAGGAGTGTCCTCGACCTTCGTCCGCAGCCAGAGACCGACCAGGCCGAGCGGACCCGCGATCAGGAACGGGATCCGCCAGCCCCATTGCTGCATGGCCGCGTCACCGAGAATGATCGTGCACAACGTCACCGTGCTGGCACCGAGGAAGAAGCCCGCGAGAGTACCGAACTCCAGCCAGCTACCGAAGAAGCCGCGACGTTTGGACGGCGCGTATTCGGCGATGAAGGTGGCCGCGCCTCCGTACTCGCCACCAGCGGAGAAGCCCTGTAGGCCTCGTAGCAGGATGACCAGGATCGCTGCCCATACGCCGATCTGGTTCCAGGTGGGCAGCAGCCCGATGGCGAACGTCGAACCCGACATGATCAGGACCGTCAGAGCCAGAACTCGCTGCCTGCCGAGCTTGTCGCCGAGCGGGCCGAGCACGAAGCTGCCGAACGGCCGGATCACGAAGGTCACCGCCAACAGGGCGAAGGTGGCCAGCGCGCCCTCCGACGTGCTTCCAGCGTTGAAGAACGCCTGGCCGAGGATCGCCGGCATGAAGCCGAAGACGCCGAAGTCGTACCACTCGATGCAGTTCCCCATCGCCGAACCGGCGACGGCTTTGCGCACGGCCTTCGGCTCGGGCGCGGTGTCAGCGTGCGGCGTTTGGGTGGTGTTCTGTGCCGCCATGAATCCTCCCCGACCTGACAAGTTGTGTCCGGACAGTCTCCGCAAAGGTCCAGTCATCCGCTACCGTCTGGCGCGATATGTCCGGAATAAGGGGATGCCGATGGAGGTGAAAACGCCTTACTACCTCGAACGGAGCAATGAGCGTGACATCGGCCTCATTGCTTGGGAATTGAACGCTGATCGTGGCTGTGGGGCCGGATCGGCAATGAGAATCTTCTCGGTGTCCAAGAGTGCGCATCGTGGAGCACACCACCAGGGAACCGGGTCGGCGCGGAAAGCGCAGCGGAACGTCACCCGTCCTGGTGAGGAAGGGGGAATCCGATCGCGATGCGCTCGGCCCCCACCGGACTGTCACGAAATGACGTTCCTTGACGGACGGTCCGCGAGTACGCACGTACCGGGTTGGGAGTCGAGGGAAAACCAGAGAACCCGGTGCTATCAGGGGAAAATCGAAAAATCACCGGCTTCAGGGGGTCGACAATAGGTATGTGTCTGTGGTATCCACGTGCCGAAGTGTCCGTAGGAATGATTGATCCTTTATGGATGAACGCTACTCGTGTAGTACGAAAGGCTCGTGCACGGCGAATGCTCGGGGTGAATGGGACCTGACTCGGTGCGTTCGTTCACCGAGGGTGAATATCCGAAGTGGTCGTTCGCTTCGGCACGATCATCCATTCACGAATCGGCTGGTCAGGCAGTAAAAACCACATTAGATTCCGTGGTCGCGGAGCGTGAACGGCGTCGATTAGCGGGTGTTCCGCTCAGGTGTGGAACGTCCGGTCACCGGGTAGGAGAAGTAAGGGACACGACCGCGACGACCCGCTTCGGAGGCCTCTCCCATGACGAGCACGGACCAGCGCACAGCCATCGTGACAGGGGCGGCTCGCGGAATCGGCAAAGAGATCGCCGAGCGGTTGGCGCGGGACGGACTCGCCGTCGCCGTGGCCGACCTGGACTCCATGCGCGAGGAGTTGGACGGTGTCGTGCAGGGCATCGAGCGATCCGGCGGTCGGTCCATCGCCCTCACCGCGGACGTCAGCGACCCGGAACAGGTCAACGCCCTGGTGAGGGACACCGTACAGCGGTTCAGCAAGCTCGACGTTTTCGCCGCCAACGCGGGTATCGCGGCGGTCAACCCGTTGTTGGACACGACGCTCGACGAGTTGGACAGGCTCGTGCGGGTGAACCTGTACGGGGTGTTCAACTCCTACCAGGCCGCGGCACGCCAGATGATCGAACAGGGCACCGGCGGCAAGATCATCGGGGCCGCGTCCATCGCCGCGCACAAGGGCTTCGAGATGCTCGGCGGCTACTCCGTCACCAAGTGGGGAGTTCGAGGATTGACGCAGGTGGCGGCGCAGGAGTGGGCCAAGCACCGCATCACCGTGAACGCCTACTGCCCCGGCATCGTCGGTACGGCCATGTGGGACCTCATCGACGAGAAGATGACCGAACAGTCGGGCGAGGAGCGAGGCACGGCTCTGCGGCGGTTCTCCGAGATGATCGCGCTGGGCAGGGTTGAGGAGCCGAACGACGTGGCGTCGTTCGTGTCGTACCTGGCCTCCCGCGATTCCGACTACATGACCGGACAGTCGGTGCTGATCGACGGAGGCATCCTCTACAGCTGAAGGCAACGGATACGGCGACGGATACGGAAAAAACGTCGCATGGGCGACACGGGTGGCATCGAGCGCCTCGTCGCACTGTCCGACGGCGTGTTCGCCATCGCCCTCACTTTACTGCCGTTTCCCACCGCCGTGCTGGGCGAGCACGGCGACACCACGGCCGCGGTGGTGCTGTATGCGGCCACGATCATCCTCACCGGGTGAGTTCCACCGCGGTGTGGTGGTACGCGGCCGTGGGGCGGGCGCGGTTTCGGGCCCACGCCCGCCCGTTGACCCACGAGGACACCGATCCCGAGTAAGTCCGACGCAGCCTCGCGGGCGGGGTCTCGGTCATCGTCGGATTCGTCCCGTCGCTGCCGTTGGTGTTCGTCGACCCGACGTTGGCCGAGTTGTCGTGGCCGCTGGTGTTCCCCTTCGGTTATCTCGTCGACCGGATGTCCCGGCGAGGCCGCTATTTCTGGCCGTAGCCGCGCAACCGTTCGACCACGTGCTCGATCTCGGTGCGGGGAAGCAGGCGTGGAGAGCCCACCGAACGAGCCGCCAGCCACACCTGGCACACCCATTCCAGTTGCTGGGCACGGGAGTACGCCGCTGCCAGGTCGGCTCCGTAGGTGACGGTGCCGTGGTTGCCGAGCAGGCAACCGCGGCGGCCGTCCAACGCGGTGAGCATGACGTCGGCCAGTTCCTGGGTGCCGTACGTGGCGTACGGCGCCACCCGCACGCTCGGGCCGATGGCCGCGACCATGTAATGCACCGGCGGGACCTCTTCGACCACTGTGGACACAGCGACGGCGTGGGTGGAGTGGGTGTGCACCACGGCGTTGATGTCGGCGCCGTCCGGGTCCTTGGCGTCACGGTAGATCGCCAGGTGCATCGGCATCTCGCTGGTTGGTTTCAGGTCGCCCTCCACCGGAGTGCCATCGAGCCGCAGCACGGGGATGTTCTCGGGGCGCAGCGACTCGTAGTCCACGCCGGTCGGTGTGACGGCCACGAGGTCCCCGTCCCGCGCCGAGATGTTCCCGGAGGTACCGACGACGAGTCCGTCGGTGACCATTCTGCGGGCGTAGGCGCACACGGCTTCGCGATGTTCGGCGAGCAGCATCTATCGGCTCCACTGTCGACGTGCCGAGGAGAGCGAGTCGAGGTAGGCGGCGTAGCCGTGCTCGTACACCTCGGCGACCTGCGGTCGGATCTGCACGGTACGGGAGTTGGCGGCCCAGACGTCCACGTCGAACGGCTCCGACAGAGCCTCCGCGGCCGTGAGGACGGCTCCCCGGGCGCCGATGCCGGGTTCGGCGGGGATGACGATGGGTCTGCCGAGCACGTCGGCGAAGATCTGGGTCCACTCCGCCGACCGCACACCGCCGCCGTTGGCGTACAACGTGCCGGTGAGGCCGGCGGCCTCGAAGCAGTGGCGGGCCGCGTACGCGATCGATTCGCACAGTGCCCGCACCAGGTCGGCGCGTGTGTTCTCCAGGCAAAGGCCGGTGAACTGTGCGCGGGCGGCGGCGTCGACGAACGGTGCCCGTTCTCCCGAGCTTGACAGAAACGGCAGCGCACGCACCCCGTTCGCGCCGGGCGCACTGGCCGCCAACAACTCGTCGAGGCTTTCGACCTCGATGCCGAGCATGCGGCAGGCCCAGTCGATCCCCGCCGTGCCCACCATCGCGGGCATGCCCCGCAGATACCTGTCCTCCTGCGGCGTGCACAGCAACATACCTGCCGGTTCGCCTTCCGGGTCGAACCGGGGACTGTCGGTGAGCACCTGACACGCCAGCGTGGTGCCCGCGGTGAGGATGCCGTCACCGGGCTCGCGGACCCCGGCGCCGATCGCGCACGCGGGCAGGTCGAACGGACCACCGGTCACGGGCAGCCCCTCCGGAAGCCCCAGCAGCTCCGCACTGGCGCGATTCAGCCGGAACACATCATGTGACTTGGCCGGTTCGGCGAGCAGCGACCGCCGATGGGTCAGCCCGCACGCGGCGATGGCCTCCTCGTCATAGGAGCGGGTCCGCGGGTCCAGAAACGGCAGCGACGCGTTCGAGACGTCCACGGTGATCTCGTCGGTCAGCCGCTGCAACACCGCGTCCACGCAGTACCCCGCGACCACCGCACGGTCGAGCGACCACGGTTCGTGCTCGTCGAGGTAGGCCAAGATCGGCCCGGCGCAGCCCGGGAACATGCCCGAACCCGTGCGGCGGAACACCTCGCGGGTGACTCCCGTCCGCTGCCATTCGGTCAGCAGTGCGTTCGCCCTGCCGTCCAGCCACGAGATCGCGGGTCGGACACAGAACCCGTCGGCGTCGCGCAACCACACCCCGTCGCCCTGGCCCGTCAGAGCTAGAGCGTCCACAGGGCCGTCGAGCTGTGCGGTCACTTCCCGCACCACGGACGCCACTGTCCCGAGAACCTGCTCGAAGTCCTGCTCCACCGCTCCGCCGGGCAGATACCGCACCTGAGAGGGTGCGGACGCCTGCGCGACGGACATCCCGGCCTGGTCGAAGACCACGGCCTTCGTCAGTGAAGTGCCGATGTCGACGCCGATGATCCGCAGCATGGTTACCTCGTCAACACATCCGGGTTCGCCACGTGGGCGAGCGGCTCACCACGAACGTAGCGACCGACGTCGGCGGCGACGATCTTCGCTGCGCGGTCGGCCGTCTGCTTGCTGGCACCCCCCAGGTGCGGGGTGGCGATGACGTTCGGCGCGTCACGCAGCGCCCAGTCGGCGGGCGGCGGCTCCACGTCGTAGACGTCGAGTGCGACGGCACCGAGACGACCGGAGCGCAGCATGTCCGGCAGCGGCGCGTAGTCGAGGAGACCGCCGCGGGCCGAGTTGACCAGCACCGCCCCGTGCGGCAGCAGAGCGAGCTTCTCGGCGCTGATGAGGTTGCGGGTCTCCTCGGTGAGCCGGGCGTGCAGACTGACGGCCATGCTGCGCCGCAACAGGTCGTCGAGCTCCACGAGTTCGGCACCGACCTCCTCGACGACGGCACGGTCGGCATACGGGTCGGAGACCAGGACCTTCGCCCCGAAGGCGACCAGAACCTTCGCCACGCGGGCACCGATGGCCCCGTAACCGACGAGGCCCACGGTGGTGCCTTCGAGCTCCGTTCCCGCCTTGGCGTAGGTGTAGTAGTCGCCCCGCCACGTGCCCGCCAGCAGTTCGGCCGACGACGTGGAGATGCGGCGCATGGCCGCCAGCAGCAGGCCCACGGCGAACTCGGCGGCGGCAGCGGCATTACGTCCCGGCGTGAACGTGACGGCCACGCCGGCCTCGGTGGCGGCGGCGAGGTCGACGTTCACGGGCCCACCCCGGCACACCGACACGAGCTTCAACTGCGGGGCCTGCGCGAAGACCCTCCTCGTGAACGGCGCCATCTGGGTGACGGCGATCTCCGCGCCGTCGAGCGCCTCGAGCACCTGGTCCTCGGTGCCGCTGGCCTCGTTGACCTCCGCGACCGGGCCGAACGGCTCGACGGGCCATGGCAGTGACAGTTCCCGGAAGTCCGCTTCGATCCCCGTGCCGGCCAGCTCGGCCCGTATCGCCGCCATCAACAGGTCGTTGCCGACGAACTCGTCACCGGCGCTGAGAATTCGCACCTCTCGTCCTCCCTTGAACGTGCCTTCAGCAGGCGGCCTGGGTCTCGTAATCGGTGATACGCGCGACCTTGGCCGCGCTGGCCGACGTGGGATCGAAGGTGTAGCCGATCCATTCGCCGGTGATCTTCTTCGCCAACTCGGGGCCGATGACCCGCGCACCGAACGTGATGATCTGGCAGTTGTTGGACTTGATCGAACGCTCCGCCGAGTAGGAGTCGTGCGCGACCGTGGCCCGGATCCCGGCCACCTTGTTGGCCGAGATCGCCATGCCGATACCCGTTCCGCAGATGAGGATGCCCCGGTCGGCCTCACCGTTCGCGATCTTCTCGGCGGCGGTGAGCCCGAAGTGCGGGTAGGCCGTGTCGTCGTCCGCGCTCTCGGCGCCCAGGTCGATCACCTCGGTCACCCGTTCGTCGGCACGCAGTTGGTCGCGCACGGCGTTCTTCAGTTCGACACCGGCGTTGTCCGCCGCCACTACGACGCGCATCGGTTCTCCTTCTCCAACTCGTCCCCGATCGCCGACACCAGCAGTGCGAACGACGTGGCACCGGGGTCGGCGTAACCCTTGCTGCGCTGGGCGAGCCGAGCCGCCCTGCCCTTGGTTGGCGCGAGGTCGGCCGTGTCGGCCGCGGCCTGGGTCGCGCGCTTCGCCGCCGTCTTCCACGCCTGCGCCAGGTCCGTGCTGGTATTCGCTTCCTCACGGAGCGCGGCGCAGAACGGTTCGAGTGCGTCGAGCATCGTCTTGTCGCCGGGCCGTGCCCCGCCGAGTTCGACGAAGGCCGTTGTCGCGCGGTCGACGGCGTCGGCCACGGTCGCGGTGGTGATCTCGCCCGTCTCGGCGACGGCGCCGAGTCCCGCGCCGGTTTCGGCCAACAGCACGCCGTACAGCGCGCCTGAGGCGCCGCCGGCCGCGTCGGCGAACGCGGTGCCGGCCGCGAGCAGCGCGCCCGAGACGTTCTCGCCGTCGGACTCGGCCTGACGTGCGGCGGCGACGGCCGCGCGGATGCCGCGGGTCATGCCCAACCCGTGGTCACCGTCGGCGGCCACGGCGTCGAGCCTGCCCAGCTCGTCCTCGTTCCGTTCGATCCGCACCATGCCCGCGGTGAGCAGGCGGTCGACGACGCCCACCGTCTGGGCATCGTCCGGACGCGTCAGCGACTCGTCCACTGTGGATACCGGGGCGACCTGTTCCAGCATCGCTCCGGAGCTGCGGTAAGCCGGGGTGTCACACGGTGCGGCGTACAGCGGTGCGAGATCGTCGTCCAGCGCGAGCACCGTCAACGACACGCCCGCCATGTCCAGCGACGTGACGAACTCGCCCACTTCGGTGTGCAGCGGGTTGAGTCCTTCGGCGGCCAACCGCTCGTGCACCCGCTTGTAGAGCACGAACATGTCCTCGTACTTGGTGTTTCCGAGGCCGTTGAGCAGCACCGCGACCCGGCCGTCCCCACCCGTGGGCAACTCGGGCAGCAGGCCGTTCACGAGCTCGTCGGCGACACCGACGGCGTCGAGCCTCTGCACCGTTCGCACCCCCGGCTCGCCGTGGATCCCCAGGCCGAGTTCCATCTCGTGCGGGTTCACGGTGAATAGTGGCTCGCTCGCGCCGGGCAACGTGCAGCCGTCGAACGCGACACCGAACGTCCGCGTGTTGGCGTTGGCGCGTTCCGCGAGCGTGGCCACGGTGTCGAGGTCGTCGCCCCGTTCGGCCGCCGCGCCCGCGACCTTGAACACCATGAAGTCACCGGCGACGCCCCGACGGCGTTCGGGCGTGTCCGCGGGCCCGCTGGCCACGTCGTCGGTCACCAACACCGTGCGCGACTCGATCCCCTCGGCCGCCAACCTCCGCGCGGCGAGTCCGAAGTGGAGCACATCGCCCTGGTAGTTGCCGTAGGAGAACAACACTCCGGCACCACCCTCGGCGGCACGCGCGGTGCGATACACCTGTTCTGCGCTGGGACTGGTGAACACGTCGCCCACGACGGCACCCGTGGCCAGGCCGCGACCGACGAGACCGGCGAACGCCGGGTAGTGCCCGCAGCCCCCGCCGATGAGCACGGCGACCTTGCCCCGTTCGGGCGCGTGTCGTGCGATGACTCCGTAGGCGTCGGACACTTTGCGCACCGTGCGGCCGTAGGCGCCGACGAAGCCGTCCAGCCAGTCACGTTTGAACGTCTCGGCCCGACCCAGGGTGCGTGGCGGTCGTGGTGCGGTCGTACTCATGCGGTCCTCCCGGCAACGTTGTCGGCGAGGTGGTCGAGCAGCGCGCGCCGTGCGGCGTCGTTGCTGTCGACCACGACTGCGGCGAGTTCGAGTGCGTCGGGTTTCGGGGGATAGAAACGATTCGGTAGCGCGATGACCGTGAGGCCGGCCGCCGCGGCCGCGCGGATCCCGTTGCTGGAGTCCTCGACCCCCAGGCACTCGTCGCCCTTGCGGCCGAGTCGGGAAGCCGCCTCCAGGTACACGTCGGGGCTCGGCTTGCCGCGAGGTACCTCCGCGCTGGATACCGTGGCGGTGAACTCGTCGGTCAGGCCGTAGGTGGCCAGGACGGCGTCGATCACCTTGCGCGGCGCCGAAGACGCCAACGCGATGGGGGCCTTCGCGCTGACGCCGGTGACCATCTTGTCGGCCCCCGGCAGCAGCGGTGCCCTGCCGTCCGCGATGGCCGCGATCATGCCGTCCACCACGGCGCGTTCGACCTGCTAG
>JAJYTH010000103.1 GCA_021793175.1 Actinomycetes bacterium | reverse complement strand
ACGTCGCCGCCTTCATGAACGAGCATTTCGTCAACATCAAGGTGGACCGGGAGGAACGGCCGGACATCGACGCCGTGTACATGACGGCCACCCAGGCCATGACGGGTCAGGGCGGCTGGCCCATGACGTGTTTCCTCACCCCCGACGGCGAACCGTTCCACTGCGGTACGTACTACCCGCCCGTGCCGACGCAGGGGATGCCGTCGTTCAAGCAGGTGTTGACGGCGGTCGCGCAGGCGTGGGCCGAACGTCGCGACGAACTCGTCGAGGGCGCGGGACGCATCGTCGACCACATCGCCGAGCAGACCAAACCACTGAGTCGCCGGCCCGTCACGGCCGAGACCGTTTCGTCGGCCGTGTCGAAACTGCGCGCCGAGGTCGACCCGGAGAACGGCGGATTCGGTGGGGCGCCCAAGTTCCCGCCGTCGATGGTGCTGGAGTTCCTGCTCCGCCACTACGAGCGCACGGGCACGATGGAAGCTCTATCCATTGTGGATATGACGGCCGAGAGCATGGCGCGCGGCGGCATCTACGACCAGCTCGCCGGCGGCTTCGCACGGTACTCCGTGGACGCGACCTGGGCCGTTCCGCACTTCGAGAAGATGTTGTACGATAACGCACTGCTGTTGCGTTGCTACGCACACCTCGCGCGGCGTACCGGGTCCGCGCTGGCTCACCGCGTCGCGGGGGAGACGGCGGAGTTCCTGCTGCGGGACCTGCGCACACCGCAGGGCGGGTTCGCTTCCTCCCTCGACGCCGACACCGAGGGTGTGGAGGGCCTGACCTACGTGTGGACCCGCGAACAACTGGTGGACGTGCTCGGTCCCGACGACGGCGCGTGGGCCGCCGAGACGTTCGGGGTCACCGAGGAGGGCACGTTCGAGCGGGGAACCTCCACCCTCCGGCTTCCGCGCGACCCGGACGATCCCGCCCGGTGGATGCGGGTGACGAGCGCACTGCTCGAAGCCCGCAACGAGCGACCTCAGCCCGCCCGCGACGACAAGGTGATCGCCGCCTGGAACGGGTTGACCATCACGGCGCTCGCCGAGGCCGGTGTCGCCCTGCAACGGCCGGACTGGGTCGAGGCCGCCGTGGCCGCGGGTGAGTTCGTCCTCGACGCGCACGTGGCGGACGACGGGTTGCGACGCAGCTCCCGCGACGGCGTCGTCGGCGAGGCCGCCGGAGTGTTGGAGGACTACGGGTGCTTCGCCGAGGGACTGCTGGCCCTGCATCAGGCCACCGGCGAACCCCGGTGGTTGGTGGAGGCCACGACACTGATCGACACGGCGTTGCGGCGCTTCGGGGTGGAGGACACGCCCGGTGCCTACCACGACACGGCGGTCGACGCCGAGGAGCTCGTGCACCGGCCCAGCGACCCCACCGACAACGCGAGTCCCTCGGGGGCGTCGGCGTTGGCGAGCGCGCTGCTCACGGCGTCGGCGCTGGCCGGTCCCGAGCGGGCGGGCACGTACCGGGCCGCGTGTGAGGAGGCACTGGCCCGGGCGGGTGTGCTGGTGGAGCAGGTCCCCCGATTCGCGGGGCACTGGTTGTCGGTGGCGGAGGCGCTGTTGTCGGGGCCGGTGCAGGTCGCCGTCGTGGGCACCGATGCCGAGCAACGGGCGCGATTCGTGGAACAGGCCGCGCAGCATGTCCACGGCGGAGGTGTGGTGCTGGGCGGCGCTCCCGAGGCTGAGGGGGTTCCGCTGCTGACCGACCGTCCGTTGGTGGACGGACAGCCGGCGGCCTACGTGTGCCGGGGCTATGTCTGTGATCGTCCGGTGACGACGCCGGAAGCCCTCATTCGATCTCTCTGACCCGGCTGCGTGATCTTCGACCTGCGCGAGGAGGGTTCCTCCGGCAGGCTGGGGGCCATGGACACGCTGACGGCAGTGTTGACGCGAATGCTGGACGGTCGCCTGGCCGAAGTCCGCCGAGATGTCCGGGAACACCTGGCGAAGGAAGCGGAACACGGTGCCTTCGACACGACGCGGCTCGGTGTCACCGAACACCGCGAGCATGTCGCCCGACAACTGCGCGCCCTCGCCGAGACGAAACAGCCGGGTTTGGGGTTCCCCACCGAATACGGCGGTGGCGGTGACATCGGTGCCGCCGTGGTGTCGTTCGAGATGCTCGGCTTCGGTGACCTCTCTCTCATGGTGAAGTCCGGGGTCCAATGGGGCCTGTTCGGTGGTGCCGTGCACCTGCTCGGTACGCGTCGACACCACGAGCGCTACCTGCCCGACATCGTCTCGGGTTCGCTGCTGGGCTGCTTCGCGATGACCGAGGTGGGGCACGGCTCCGACGTGCAGGGTCTGCGGACCACGGCCACCTACGACCCGGACACCGCCGAGTTCGTCGTACACAGCCCCGATGTCCTCGCGCACAAGACCTACATCGGCAACGCGGCGCGCGACGGCCGGTTGGCGGTCGTGTTCGCCCAGCTCGTGACGGAAGGTAAGTCGCACGGCGTGCACGCGCTGCTGGTGCCGATCCGAAACGAGCGGGGCGAGGTGCTTCCCGGGATCACCGTCGAGGACAACGGACCCAAGGCGGGGCTCAACGGCGTCGACAACGGCCGGTTGGCGTTCGACCACGTACGCGTGCCACGCACGGCACTGCTCAACCGCTACGGCGACGTCTCCGAGGACGGCACCTACTCCAGCCCGATCGAAAGCGACGGCAAACGGTTCTTCACCATGCTGGGCACGCTGGTGCGCGGACGCATCAGTATCGCGGGCAGTGCGGGCAGCGCCACCAAACGAGCGTTGACCATCGCCGTCCGTTACGCCGAACGTCGCCGCCAGTTCGAAGGACCGGACGGCGACGAGGTGGTGATCCTCGACTACCTCTCCCACCAGCGTCGGTTGTTGCCCGCGCTGGCGACGACGTACGCGTTGCACTTCGCGCAGGAGGACCTCGTCGCGAAGCTGGGCGAGTTGCAGGGCGGGGGTGAGGCGGCGGGAGCCGACGACCGTGGCCAGCGGGAGTTGGAATCGTTGGCCGCCGGATTGAAGGCCGTCGCCACGTGGCATGCGACGAACACCATCCAGGCCGCTCGGGAAGCCTGCGGTGGTGCGGGGTACATGGCCGAGAACGTGCTGCCCTCGCTCAAGGCCGACACCGATGTGTTCACGACGTTCGAGGGCGACAACACGGTGCTGTTGCAGCTCGTGGCGAAAGGTCTGCTCACGAACTACAAGGACCAGTTCGAGGACTTGAGTCCACTTGCGACAGCCCGGTTCGTCGCCGAGCAGTTCGTCGGCGCGGTGATGGAACGCACGGCCGCGAGAAAGGTCGTGGAACGGCTCGTGGACGCGAGTCCGACGCGGGAGGACGACGGCGCGGTGTTCGACCGGGCGTGGCAGTGCAAACTGTTCGCCGACAGGGAGCAGCATGTGCTCGAGGGGGTGGCGCGTCGATTGCGCGCCGCGTCGCGTGACAACGCGTTCGAGGTGTTCAACAGCGCCCACGACCACGTGCTGCGGGCGGCTCGGGTGCACATCGAACGGGTCGTGCTGGATTCCTTCGTCGCGGCCGTCGCGCGTTGCGACGACGAGCGGGCGCGGGAGCTGCTGGACAAGGTGTGTGATCTGTACGTGCTGTCCATGATCGAGGCCGATCGCGCCTGGTTTCTGGAACACGGCAGGTTGACCAGTCCCAGGGCGAAGGCCGTGATCGCGGGAGTGAACCGGTTGTGCCGCGAGTTGCGTCCCCACGCACGTACGTTGGTGGACGCCTTCGCGATTCCGGAGTCGCTGGTGCGGGTGCCGATGCTGGACTGGACCTGATCGGGTCTCGGCCGCTCGGCCGTTGAGCAGACGGCCATCGGCGCCGTCGACGAGTCAGGACCGAGACGAAGGCGAGGAGGCCTTGCGTCCCGGTCCCGTGGCTCACGACAGATTCCACGTCTGTCCCAAGTGCCAGGCGGCGCAGACGTCCACGTCGAGCGCGTGCGCTGCCGCGTTGCCGCACTGTCCTTCGCCGGTGCCGGGGTCGACCGGCTGGCCGTGGCCCATGCCGGTGACTGTCACGGCCTCGACGACCGCGTTTCCGTCACTGTCCTCGTATATCTCGCGCGGGTAGCCGCCCACCGTGTCGTTGCCGTAGTCGGTGGCGTTCTGTGTGCATCCGTGCAGGACCACCACCGGCCTGCCCTCGGCGAGGCCTTCGGGAACGTACTGGAACATCTGGAGATTGCCGGGATTGGCGCCGAAGTCGGGGACCTCCGTGATGCTCGCGGTGTTCGGTGGTGCGGCGTGCGCGGACAAAGGCGCGCCCAGGAGCACTGCTGAAAGTAGGAGCAGCAGGAGACGTCGCGTGCGAGCGAAGGTGCTCACGAATCCTCCTCACGTCGTTGTGATTCCAACCACGGTAGGAAGAGGTAGCTGCTCCGGGCCATGTCAACGACAGCCACATCGAGGGCCGCGAGTGTGGGCGGCGGGCACATTTCCCGCGGTGCCGGCGGCTTCTACGGTGTCGCGAATGCGGGTGCCGTGTCGCGAATGCGGGTGCCGTCGAAACCGGAGATCACGTGATGCGAAGAAAAGCCACCACGGCTGTGCTGTCGTCCTTACTCGTCGCCGTGCCCCTGGTCGGCTCGAACATGGCTGTCGCCGAGCCCGCCCGGAGCCAGACGTGGAACTGTCCCGGGAAACACCCGGTGATCGTTCCGGGCGCACATCACCAGGTGGTGACGTGCCTGGACGATCTCACCACCACAGGCACGGTCCGTACCGGACACACCGACCCGGACGATTGGGCGGGGTTGACGCAGGAGGCACTTCCCGTGCCCGACGCGGTACCGGGCATGCAGATCGACGGCTACTTCCCCGACGACTCGGCCACCAACACCAACCGCGGCTGGAACCACGACTCGCAATTCGTCATGCGCCTGCCGGAGGACTGGAACGGTGGTCTGGTGGTGTCGGGGACACCGGGGAACCGCGAGCAGTACGCCAACGACCGGGCCATCTCCGACTGGGTCCTGTCGAAGGGGTACGCGTTCGCGGCCACGGACAAGGGCAACACCGGAGCGGAGTTCTACACCGACGGCGACCGGCCCGGTGACGCGATCGCCGAGTGGAATTTCCGCGTCACGCAACTCACGGTGGCGGCCAAGGCGGTGGTGGCCCAGCACTACCACCGCGCTCCCGAGACGACGCTCGCGACAGGACTGTCCAACGGCGGCTACCTGGTGCGCTGGCAGCTGGAGAACCATCCCGAACTCTACGACGGTGGCGTGGACTGGGAAGGGTCGCTGTGGTCGGAGGAAAGTCCGAACCTCGTGGAGTACCTGCCCGAGGTGCCCTCGGCCTACCCCCGTTACGCCGAGGGCGGTGAGGACGCCGATGCCGCGCACGCGGCGATGGTGGCGGCCGGCTTCCCCGAGGGCTCGGAGTTTCTATGGCAGTCCCACTACGAGATCTACTGGGATCTGACCCAGCGGATCTACCGCGAGGAGATTGACCCGGAATTCGCCGGTGACCTCGAAGCGGGCCATCCCTACTGCGAGCCGGGCACGCCCGCGTGCGACGCCGACTACGACTATCGGAACAGGCCGGCGGAGGTGCACGAGGCGGTCGAACGCATCGGCCTCACCGGGAAGATCGGTAAACCGCTGCTGACCGTGCACGGCACTCTCGACGTCCTGCTGCCCATCAGTGAGGATTCCGACGTCTACGCCGAGATGGTGCGCGAGCAGGGACGCGGTGACCTGCACCGTCACTACCGCATCGAGGACGGCACGCACACCGACTCGTTCGTCGACCAGCATCCCGAGAAGTTGCGGGGGCTGGCGCCGTGTCATCGCTCGGCTTTCGAAGCGTTGGAGGCCCACCTGGCCGACGGCGCGCCGCTGCCCGAGTCGGCGACGATTCCCCGCCCCGCCGACGCCACGCCGGAGGAGCTGGTCACCACGTGCGCTCTGAACTGAGCGGGAACTGACCTCTTCCGACCGGCAGCACCTCGGTCCGGAACCACCGTGCGGCGTTCGCGCGGTGTGACGGCCTGCGAGCCTGGGTTCGGCCCGCCGTGGGTGGTCAGCCCAACGCGCGCCGGTAGAGCGCTTCGATGTCTTCCCGGCGCGGCGGGGTGTCTCCGAGCACCGTCTGCATCATCAATCCGCACGTCAACGTGGCGACCATTCTCCCGGTGAGCGGGTCTGTGCGGGTACTGAACACGTCGGCCAGCGCGTTGTCCCACGCGACCGCGGCCCTGCGCAGGTGGGGTCGTTGGAGGGCGAGGGCGTAGAGGTTGTACTCGGCGATGGTGTCGGCGCGCTGTTTCGTCACCGAGTCGAGGACGAGGTCGGTGAGAGCGGCCACCAGGTCCGCGTCGGCGGGCAGGGCGGCGTTCCACTCGCGGAGGGCGGCGATGTTGCGCCGCGCCGCTTCGTCGAGGGCGACGGCGACGAGGTCGTCGAGTGTGGCGAAGTGGTAGGTGGTCGACCCCAGCGGCACGCCGGCTTCGGCGGCGACCACGCGGTGGGTCAGTGCGTTGATGCCGCGTTCGGCGATGACGGTGATGGCCGCGCGGGCGATGCGGTTGCGTCGGTCCGGGTCGTTGGGACCGCGTGTGCGTTTACGTGTCGTCGCCCCCTGCGCCGTCATGCGCGTGGCTCCCCTCCGGTTGCGCGCCCCACCGTCACGACGGTGTCCCGTCGTGCGAATCGTGCGAATCCATGACATCACACCACGTCAGACGTGGTTAACCAGCCTCACACTTCCGCTATGTACGAACGTACATATAACATGTACAAGCGTACATAAAATCTGTGGCGTGTGTCACATTAATGGAGAGGAAGGCTGGACGCCTGCCTTATGAGAGACCTCTACATCGACGGAGCCTGGACCGAGGCGACGACGTCGACCGGCGGTCGAGCCGTGCTCAACCCCTACGACGGCAGCACGGTGGCGACCGTGTCCGAAGCCGGACCGGACGACGTGGACGCCGCCGTGGGCGCCGCACGACGTGCTTTCGAATCTGGACCGTGGCGGTCCACATCGGCCCGTGAACGTGGCGATCTGCTGAGGCGAGTCGCGGAGCTGCTGCAGCGCGACCGCGAGCAGATCGCCCGGCAGGAGAGCATCGACACGGGCAAGACACTGGCCGAGGGCCGTATCGACGTCGACGACGTCACGAACGTCTTCCGCTACTACGCGGGCCTGGCCGACGCCGACGCGGGCCGCGTGGTCGACACCGGAGACCCCGGAGTGGTCAGCCGTATCGTCTACGAGCCGGTGGGCGTGTGCGCGCTCATCGCGCCGTGGAACTACCCACTGCTGCAGATCTGTTGGAAGGTCGCCCCCGCGCTGGCCGCGGGCAACACCATGGTGATCAAGCCCAGCGAGCTGACACCGCTCACCACGATCACGCTGGTCGCCCTCCTGGAGGAGGCGGGCGTGCCCCGCGGCGTGGTCAACCTCGTGCTCGGTGACGGCGAGAACGTGGGCTCGGCCATGGTGCGGCACCCGGAGGTCGACCTGGTGTCGTTCACCGGCGGCCTGGCCACCGGCCGGAAGATCATGGCGCTGGCCGCCGAGGGCGTGAAACGCGTCGCCCTCGAACTCGGCGGAAAGAACCCCAACGTCGTGTTCGCCGACGCCGACTTCGACACCGCCGTCGACTACGCGCTCGCCGCCGCGTTCGTCCACTCCGGACAAGTGTGTTCGGCGGGAGCGAGGCTGATCGTGCAGGACTCCATCCACGACGAGTTCGTCGCCGAACTGGCTCGCCGCGCCGACGCCATCCGCCTCGGCAACGGCCTCGACGAGGGCACGGAGTGCGGACCGCTCATCTCCGCCGAACATCGGGCCAAGGTCGAAAACCACATCGAACGCGCCGTGGCCGAGGGCGCGCGGCTCGTCACGGGTGGAAAACGCCCGTCCGAACCGGAGCTTTCGAACGGCTTCTTCCTGCGTCCCACCGTGTTCGCCGACTGCACCGCCGATATGACGGCCGTGCGCGAAGAGGTCTTCGGTCCCGTGGTGACGGTCGAACGGTTCAGCGACGAGGCCGAGGCCATCCGGATCGCCAACGACACCGAATACGGCCTCGCCGGCGCGGTCTGGACCAACGACGCGTCCCGTTCGCAGCGCGTGGCGAACGCCCTGCGCCACGGCACCGTGTGGATCAACGACTTCCACCCGTACGTGCCGCAGGCCGAGTGGGGCGGCTTCGGCAAATCCGGCATCGGGCGCGAGCTCGGACCGACCGGCCTCGACGAATACCGCGAGGCCAAGCACATCTACCACAACATCAACCCGGCACCCATGCGCTGGTTCGCCGGCGCGGAGAAGGAGGGCTGAAGCAGTGGCCAGGAGGTACGACTACATCATCGTGGGCGGGGGATCGGCCGGATGCGTGCTGGCCAACAGGCTCAGCGCCGACCCGTCGGTCAACGTCCTCGTGCTGGAGGCCGGCCGTCCCGACTGGATCTGGGACATCCTGATCCACATGCCGGCGGCGCTGACCATGGTCATCGGCAACCCGCTGTACGACTGGCGCTACGAGTCCGAGCCCGAGCCGTACATGAACGGTCGCCGCGTGTACCACGGTCGCGGCAAGGTACTCGGCGGGTCGAGCTCGATCAACGGCATGATCTTCCAGCGGGGCAACCCGATGGATCTGGAGCGGTGGGCCTCCGATCCGGGCATGGAGACCTGGGACTACGCCCACTGCCTGCCGTACTTCAAGCGCATGGAGAACTGCCGCGCCGGCGGCGACGAATGGCGCGGTGACGACGGCCCGCTGTGGCTGGAGCGGGGCCCCGCCAAGAACCCGCTGTTCGGCGCGTTCCTGGAAGCCGCGCAGCAGGCCGGATATCCGCTCACCGACGACGTCAACGGTTACCGGCAGGAAGGCTTCGCGCGGTTCGACCGTAACGTCCGCAACGGTCGGCGCTGGTCGGCCTCGCGGGCGTACCTGCACCCGGTCAAGCACCGGCCCAACCTCACGGTGCAGTGCCTGACGCACGTCAACCAGGTGCTGTTCAACGGCAAGCGGGCGATCGGCGTGTCGGCCACCAGGCTCGGCCGCCGGCCGGAGAACATCTACGGCGGCGAGGTCATCCTCTGCGGTGGGGCGATCAACACGCCGCAGTTGCTGCAGCTCTCCGGTGTGGGCGACTCGCGGCACCTGGAGCCGCTCGGCATCCGGACCGTCCAGGAGCTGCCTGGTGTCGGCGAGAACCTCCAGGACCACCTCGAGGTCTACGTACAGCACGCGTGCAAGCAGCCGGTGTCGTTCAACCCGGCGCTCAAGATGCACAGGCGGCCCAAGATTGGCCTGCAGTGGCTGCTCGGCCGGACCGGAACCACGGCGACCAACCACTTCGAGGCCGGTGGTTTCGTGCGCGGCAACGACGTCGTCGACTACCCCAACCTGATGTTCCACTTCCTGCCGATCGCGGTGCGCTACGACGGCACGCAGATCGACACACCGCACGGCTATCAGGTCCACATCGGACCGATGTACTCGGACGTCCGGGGCAGCGTCAAGATCAAGTCGGTCGACCCCAAGGCCAAGCCGGCTCTGCGGTTCAACTACCTGTCCACCGAGAACGACCGCAAGGAATGGGTTGAGGCCATCGGTGTCGCTCGCGAGATCCTGAAGCAGCCCGCGCTCGACGAGTTCAACGGCGGCGAGATCTCACCGGGACCCGGCGTGCAGACCGACGAGGAGATCCTCGACTGGGTGGCACGGGACGCCGAGACCGCCTACCACCCGTCGTGCTCCGCGCGCATGGGCATCGACGAGATGTCCGTCGTCGACCCCACCAGCATGCGCGTCCACGGAACCGAGAACCTGCGAGTGGTCGACGCCTCCGCCATGCCGTATCTCACCAACGGCAACATCTACGCACCCGTGATGATGCTCGCCGAGAAGGCGTCCGACCTCATCCTGGGCAACACGCCCCTGCTGCCGGCCGACGTCCCCTACTACCGGTGTGAACGTACCCCCGAAGAAAGGTGAATCTCCGTGTCCGACAGCGGCGAACATAAGCTCGCCAAGGACAACCGCAGTATCGACATCAACCGCGTCACGTTCATCGGAGCGTCGGCGATCATCCTCGTGATCGCCCTGTGGGGGATCATCGCTCCGGGACATGCGGGGGACACCATCGGTGTCCTCGTCGGTTGGATCTCGGAAGGATTCGGCTGGTACTACATCCTGCTCGCCACGTCGATCATCGTTTTCGTGGTGTTTCTGGCCGTATCGAAGTACGGCAAGATCACTCTCGGCCCCGCGGAGTCCAAACCGGAATACAACATGTTCACGTGGGGAGCGATGCTGTTCGCCGCGGGCATCGGCATCGACCTCATGTTCTTCTCGGTCTCCGAGCCGGTGACGCAGTATCTGGACCCACCGCAGGTCGAACCGGAATCGATGGAGGCCACCCAGGACGCCGTGGTGTGGGCGTTGTTCCACTACGGCATCACCGGCTGGGCCATGTACGCGCTCATGGGTATGACGCTCGGGTACTTCGCGTTCCGCCGTGGCCTGCCGTTGGCGGTTCGGTCGGCGCTGTATCCGCTCATCGGTAAGCGCATCCACGGTCGTGCCGGTCACGCAGTGGACATCGCCGCCTCCTTGGGCACGGTGTTCGGCGTCGCGACCTCGCTGGGTATCGGCGTGGTGCAGCTGAACTTCGGGTTGAACTTCCTGTTCGGCATACCGCAGGGAACGGCGGCGCAGACCGGGCTCATCGTGCTGGCGGTACTGCTGGCCACGGTGTCCGCGGTTTCCGGCGTCGACAAGGGAATTCGGCGACTGTCGCAGCTCAACGTGATCCTCGCGGGGCTGTTGATGCTGTTCATCCTGTTCGCCGACAACCCGGTGTACCTGCTGGACGCGTTGGTGCTCAACATCGGTGACTATCTCGCCAATTTCGGCGACATGACGTTGAACACCTTCGCCTACGACCGGCCCACCGAGTGGCTCAACTCCTGGACACTGTTCTTTTGGGCCTGGTGGATCGCGTGGGCGCCGTTCGTCGGTCTGTTCCTCGCCCGCATCTCGCGGGGGCGCACGATCCGGCAGTTCGTGGCCGCGACCTTGATCATCCCGTTCTTGTTCACGGCCGCGTTCCTGTCGGTGTTCGGCAACAGCGCCCTGCGACTCGTGCGCCAGGGCAACGAGGAATTCGGCCAGGTCGCGGCGAACACTCCCGAGCAGGGCTTCTACACGTTGCTGGCGCAGTATCCGGGAGTGACGTTCAGCGCGGGCCTGGCCACGGTGGTCGGCCTGCTGTTCTACGTCACCTCGGCCGACTCGGGCGCCCTGGTGCTGGGCAACCTGACGTCGAAGCTGCCGACGCCCACCGCCGAGGCCACGTCGGGGGTCCGGGTGTTCTGGTCCGCCGTCATCGGCGTGCTGACCTTGGCGATGCTCATCGTCGGCGGGGTCGGGACGCTTCAGAACGCCACCATCATCATGGGGCTGCCGTTCTCGGTGGTGATGGTGCTGGTG
>JAJYTH010000102.1 GCA_021793175.1 Actinomycetes bacterium | reverse complement strand
GATTTGAGCCGCAACAACCAGCAGCGTATTCGGTCAGTGGTAGCAGCGTTGGGG
Organism: Actinomycetes bacterium; assembly: GCA_021793175.1. Classification (GTDB taxonomy): domain Bacteria; phylum Actinomycetota; class Actinomycetes; order Mycobacteriales; family Pseudonocardiaceae; genus Saccharomonospora. Next base: position 11,489 of record JAJYTH010000102.1, on the reverse strand, counting down.
ACGATAGCGCTGTTGGCTACCGGTTGTTCGGGTGACGAACCAGGAACCGCCTCGCCTGGGGAGCTGAACGAAGCGTCGCCGAGTTCGAGCGAGCAGGGGTCGTCGGTGAAAGTATCTCCCTCGAACTCGCCAGGATTGAGCGGTCTGGATCCTTGCGCGATATTGAGCACCAGTGAATTGTCCGTAATCGGTTCCTTTGAGGAAGGTTCCGGTAGGCCAACTGAGTCTGGTCGTCTCTGTGAGTGGAAGGAACAGCGTAGTTCCGACGGCGTGTCTTCGACATTGACGGTCACCGTTCGAGAAGGCGTGAACCTTGACTCGGTCCGGGATATCGGTTCCGGATTGCAGAAGGGCATTACCGAGGGCTCTGGACGTGCCTTGGTTCGAACCTATAGCACGGAGCAAACAGGATGCCTCGTTGTGATGGCGGTAAGTCAGCAAGAGCGGGTGGAAGTTGCTCTCTCGGAGCTTTCGGGCAGTTTCGGTAGTGAACAAGCCTGCGAAATGGTCGATCAAATCGTAGAAATAATTGATCCGAAACTTCCTCTGGGGTGACCGATATGGCGATGAGGGAAGATCAGCCTACGGCAGAACAGTTTGTCGAGATGTCGCCGGAGGAGATTCGGCACTATCTTGACTCGGGTAAAACCCCTCCGGAACTGTCCGATAGTCAGTTGAAACAACTCCCGGCCAGTCTTCTTGAGCCTTACATATACGCTCGTGAGGCTTCCGGTGACGTTGGCGTCTTCGGCCGTGTTATGGCGAGTATCTCCTCGCGGGTAGAGGCTAGCAATATTCTTGAGCAAAAGCAGCGTATGCTGAGTTCCCACGATATCGAATATCGTGGTGGGCTGCCATCGTCAGACTCGAATTACCTTGGTATCGATCACCAAAAGCTAAAATCGGATACCGAGTCAATCTCGGCTGAGGGTATTACCGTTTACTCGGACAACTATCATAAGATTCATCAGCTTTTCTCAGAGTTGTCCGAACAGCTCAATTCTGCGATCAATAAGTCTAAGCAGGGTTGGGAAGGTGACGCCGCAGACAGCGCGCACGGGTACTTCGCGAGCCTGGCCACTTGGGCTGAGGGAAACTCAGTGAACGCCGATATGGCTTCCCAAATTATTGCAGCCGAAGCCGATGCCGCCAGTACTGCGAAGAACAGCATGCCCGAGCCCATCCCCTTCGACTTGGAGAAGGAGATGGAAAGCTGGGGTTCGAACCCTCTCACCACCATCGAGCAGATTTCCAAGACCTTCGAAAAGTGGGAGGAAAGCCGGGCCGCGCACGAGCAGGCCGCGGAGGTCATGCACCGCTACGACGCGGAGCTGCAGGAAGCCGGCAACAAGCAGCCCGTGTTCGCTGAGCCCCCGTCGTTCGGCGGTGGGAGCGCGGAGAGCAGCGTCAAGCCCAGCGGGGTGATCCAGGTTCCGGACACCTCTGCTACCGGCGGCGGCACCAAGGCCTCAGGGTATGCCGGTGTGCCCGGAGGGTCGGTTTCTCCTTCGACCGGTGGTGGAGGCTACGGCGGTGGTGGCCTCGGTGCTCCCTCCCCGACTCCGCCGCCGGGGGGTGGGCCTTCCACCGGGGCCGGTGTGGTGCCGCCGGTGACACGACCCTCCGGGTTGAACCCCGGTGGTGGCATGACCCGGCCACCAGCCGGCGGGCGTGGTTCCCAGCGCAGCGGGTTCGGTCCCGGCGGCATGGGTGCGGTCCCGGCCGCGGGCCTGGCAGGCGGATTCGGTCCCGGCGGCGGTGGCGGCGGTGGAAGCTACGGCGGCGGCCGGGTCCCGGGCGCCGGGTTCGGGCCCGGCGGCGGTGCTGGCGGAGCCGGTGGTGCTGGGGCTGGTTCGGGCGCGGCCACCGGGGCCAGGCCGATGGGCGGTCCCGCAGCGGCAGGGCCCGGCGCGGCAGCGGCGGCTGCCGGTGCGGCCGGCCGTGGTGGCATGGGGGCGGCTCCCATGGGGGCCGGAGCCGGTGCCGGTAAGGGCGGCCAAGGCGGAGAGGACAACGAACACCAACGTCCCACCTACCTGGTCGAAGCCGACCCCGACGACGTCTTCGGCACCGACCAACGCACCGCACCACCCGTCATCGGCGCCTGAACCACACCACAAACCCAACCGCGGGGGCGTGACCACAACGGACACGCCCCCGCGGTGTGTTCACCACTGCCATCGCCGTCGATCCTCGGCGACACAAACAACCGAAACACACGAAAGGTCAACCTTGACGAATCGCTGGCGCGGCGGCAGGACGATCGCGCTGATCTCCGTCGTCGGTGTACTGCTCACCGGGTGCTCGTTTTTCAACTCCAGCCGGGACATCGACCCGTGCTCACTCGTGACCGACTCCGAACTCTCGGCATACGGCGACTACGGCGAACCGGAGAGAAGAGACCGCGGCAACCAGCGAATCTGCACCTGGTACAACTCCACCACGCAGCCGTTGAGGACGACGGTGACGCCCCAGCTCAACATCTACGTCAACCACAAACAGCGGTACTACACCGCGGGGCAGAACGACGTGGAGACCGGCTACGCCGCGGGCAGACGGTACAAGGTGAGGACCACGGACAGCACCTGCACGGTGACGATGCCCGTATTCAAGAACACGGTCGGATCCAAGAAGAAGAAAGGCACGGTCGACATCGCCGTGACGATGCCGGACCCGAAGGACAACTGCCCCACGGCCCGGAAGATCGCTGAAATCGTCTCCCCGAGACTGCACTGACGACCGGCGGTGGCGTGAGCGCACCGTGTCCACGCCACCGCCGAAAACCGCTCAATAACGGAAGAAACGTTCCCTGCGGCCCTGCCGTACCAGCCGCAACCATTGGGCGAACGCCTTCGGGTCGCGCTTCACCCCCACGAAATACAGACCGAACCGCAGCAGCTCCAGCGCGCCGATCTTGCGCATCCCCGGCTGGGACAGCAAAAAGCCACGGTTGCGGTACGTGTAGTACCGCTTGACCTCGTCCTCCGGGTCCTGTGCGTGGAACCGCCCACCCAACATCGGCTTGAACTCGTCCGAACCGTTGGGGTGCAGATACGCCGTGCGCAACGACGTGCCGAACGGCAGACCCGACCGCACCAGCCTGCGGTGCAGCTCCACCTCGTCACCCCGCACGAACAACCGCAGGTCCGGAACTCCGACCACATCCAGCGTCGACGCCCGGAACAACGCGCCGTTCATCAACGACGCGATGCCGGGGAGGAAATCCGTGCCCAGCTCCGACGTCGCCCGCTTCCACGTCAGCCCACGACGCAACGGAAACGCGAGCTTCTCCGGTGCGTCGATGTTCGCCACCACCGGCGACACCTCCGCGAGATTGCGGCGCTGCGCCTCCTCCAACAGCACCCGCAACACGTTCTCGTCGGCGGGCCTGCCGTCGTCGTCGGCCAACCACACCCATTCGGCGCCCATCGCGAGCGCGTGCAACATCCCCAACGCGAAGCCACCCGCACCACCGAGATTGTGGTGCGACGGCACGTACGTGAACGGCAAGCCGCATTCGGCGACCACGTCCCGTGCGGGCTTGTCCGGGCCGTTGTCCACCACCACCAGGTGGTCCACCGGTCGCGTCTGCGCGGCGATGACCTTCAACGACTCGGCCAGGAGCTCACGCCGATGCCGGGTGACCACCACGGCCACCACCGCGTCGTCCGGCAAGGGCTTCGCTTCCACGTCAGGCACTGCTCGCCGCCGAACTCTCCTCGAGGCGCTGCAACGCCTCCGGGCTCATGTTCTCGAACGGGTCCCTGCCCTTGTAGGCGGTGAGCACCTCCCGCAGCGAACCCTGCATCTTCATCCGCCCCTCGTCCATCCAGATCGCCGAGGTGCACAACTCCAACAGCAGATCGTCCTGGTGGGAGGCGAACACCAGCAGGCCCGACCGCTTGACGAGGTCCACGAGCCGGTCACGCGCCTTGTTGAGGAACGCCGCGTCCACGGCGCCGATGCCCTCGTCGAGCAGCAGGATCTCCGGGTCGATGGAGGTCACCACGCCGAGTGCGAGCCGCACCCGCATACCGGTGGAGTAGGTGCGCAACGGCATCGACAGGTAGTCGCCGAGCTCGGTGAAGTCGGCGATGTCGTCGATGCGTTTCTCCATCTCCTTGCGCGACATGCCCAAGTACAGGCCACGGATCAGGATGTTCTCGTAGCCGGAGATCTCCTGGTCCATGCCGACGCCCAGGTCGAACACGGGCGCCACCCGGCCCCGCACACGCGCGAAGCCACGCGTGGGTTCGTAGATGCCGGACAGCAGCCGCAACAGCGTGGACTTCCCCGCGCCGTTGTGGCCGACCAGCGCCACCCGGTCGCCGCTTTTCAACGAGAGGTTGATGTCGTGTAGCGCCTCGATGATCGGCACCCTGCTCTCGGTGCCGATCTTGCCGCCGACCTTGCCCAGGACCCGCTTCTTCAACGACCGTGTCTTGGCGTCGAAGATCGGGAAGTCGACGTAGGCGTTCCGAACGTCAATGCTGATCATGAATTGTCACACCCAATACGAGACGCGGGCACGGTAGTTGCGCATGACCACGAGCGCGAGCGCCCAACCGACGACGGTGATGCCACCGACGACGGCGAAGTGGTGCCAGCTCACGCTGTTCCCGATGAGGGGCGCCCGTACCACCTGGATGAAGTGGTACAGCGGGTTCAACTCGGCCACCCAGTCGCGCCAGTCGGCGGTGTCGCCGAACCTGTCCCTGAGGATGTCGGTGGTCCAGACGATCGGCGTCATGAAGAACAGCAAGTTGATCAGGCTGGAGACCACCTGCGGGATGTCGCGGAACCGGGTGGAGGCGATGCCGAACAGCAGCACCACCCAACCGGCGTTGAGCGCCAGCAACGCGAAGCCGGGGAGGGCGAGCAGAGCCTCCCAGTTCAGCCCCGGATGCTGCATGCCGCCTTCGGTCAACGTGTAGTTCGGCTCCGTGATGTCGCTCCAGAAGATGGCGATCACGATGAAGTAGATCACCATGTTGTGGGCGAACATGATGCACTGACGCCACACCGTGCGTAACACGTAGACCGACAGCGGCGCGGGCAGATGCTTGATCAGGCCCTCGTTGGCGATGAAGGTGTCGGTGCCGTCGGTGAGGCAGCCGAGAAGGAAGTTCCAGACGATGAAGCCTGTGGTGATGTAGGGCAGGAAGGTGCCGACGGAGGCGCCGAAAAGCTGCGAGTACAGCAGGCCGAGGCCGAGCGCGGTCACCCCCATGCTGATGGTGATCCACAGCGGTCCGAGTACGGAACGCCGATAGCGCTGCTTGATGTCCTGCCAGGCCAGGTGGCCCCAGAGCTCGGTCTGCTTGAAGCCGGCTCTGATATCGGCGAAAGCGCGAGCGAAGGATCGGCTGTCCGAACGTGGTGGTGCCGACGTCATTGTGGTCTCTGCGGGGTCGACGGTGCTTGTGGCATGCACGGCATTGAGGGTACTGCCGTCTGTATAAGGCGCTCGCGCGGTCCTCTCCGACGGTGTTTCGCCCCTTGCCGACGGTGTCGGCGAGGACGTTTTCGTCTTTACGAGAAGCCACGCTGAGTTCATCACGGGTGTACTTGGAGCATACGCTTTCCCGCCCTGATAACTTCCGCCGCATGAATTCTGGTGTCCTCACTCCGAGCCTGATGGTCAGTCTGCTTCAGGCTTACGCCGATCGCCCGGATCCGCGGTCCGTGGCCGTGGTGGGGAACCAGCCGCTGGAACCGGACCCCGACCGAGCCGAGGCCATCGACTCGTGTGACCTCGTCATTCGCGTCAACGGTTTCGTGTGCGACGAACCTGGTGCGCCGCCGACCGTGGGCTCACGCACTCATGTCGTGGTGTTCAACCGTGCACTGCGCGCGACGAAATGGGTGTTCGCGGATTACCGCTCGAAGCTCTATCTCATGGTCGAACCCGGCAGGCTGCACTGGGAACCTGAGGACATTCCCCAGTGGTGGCCCGCCGATCTCGGATTCGTGCCCGTGTCGAACCGTGAGGTCACGTTGCCGCTGTCGGAGGCGATGGGGCTGCCCAGCCGTGAGGAGGCGGCGTGGGCGACGACCGGCACGATGGCGGCCTGGATCGCGCACGCCTCGTTCCCCGACGCCGACCTCGTGCTGTCGGGTTTCTCGTTCGTGGACGACCCACACCAGACTTCGTGGCAACACGCGGCCGGTGACTCGTGCATCGTCGGCCCCGAACATCGCATTGCACTCGAAGGCCAACTGCTCCAGTCCTGGATCGACGCCGGCAGGGCCCAACTGCTCCGCTGACGTCGCAGGACACCCGTTTTCAGGTACCAAAGGAATAACCGGATATGACTTCCACGAATCTGCTGAGAACACTTCGCGCCGGAGTGCGGCGCAGAATCGTGCGCCTCGTCGACTCCTGGGTCGACGGGCGTGCGTGTAGTCGTCTGAATCACGAGGGGCGGATCACCGAGCAGGAGCACTGCACGGTCGATCACCGGCGTCGGCTCGACGCGTTGGAGGCGGGGCTCGACCGGGTGCGTGGTGACCTGCTGTGGACCACCGGCGAGGTGAAGCGGCTCATCCCGCACGTCGCGGCACAGGAGGCGCGGTTGGAGGACCTGCGTGAGAAGATCTCGCCGGTGCCGGTGAGTGACGACAAGCAGGCCGCCGAGGCGCGCACGCTGATCGAGGAGATCCAGCGGCAGCACGCGCAGATCCGCACGCGGCTGTCCGGTATCGCGATGTACGAGGACCGCCTGCGGAAGCTGGAGGAGCGGGCGGAGGCCGAGAAAGCCGGCACGGGAGCGGCCGAGTAGACATGCTGCGTCCCGCAACCGACGGCGACGTGGAGACCATCCGCCGTTGGCGTAATCATCCGAAGGTCCGTCGGGCCAGTTTCACCACACACGAGATCGGGCCGGAGGAACACCGCGCGTGGTGGGAGGCCGTGAGCGCCGACCCCACGAAACGGGTGCTGATCTTCGAACGGAACGGCACCCCGGCGGGTGTCGTGCTGTTCACCGGCGTGGGCTCTGAACTCGTCGAGTGGAGCAAGTACGTCGACGTCGACGGCTTGGGCCCGGAACGGGCGGCGGCCTGGGAGGAACTGGAGTACGAGGCCATCGACTATGCCTTCGACGTGCTGGGAGCCGACCGGATCGGGGCGGCGACACTGGTCGCGAACACCCCGGTGCGGCGGCTCCACGACCGCACCGGTTTCATCGAGGTGCGCCGCTACACCAGGACCGTCGACGGCGTCGACCGTGAGGTCGTGTGGAACGAGCTGTCCGCGCGAGCATGGCGGGTGAGGAAGGAGACGACCGATGAGTGAGGTGCGCATCGGTGAGCACACCGTCGGTGCCGGGCACCCGCCGTTCGTGATCGCCGAGATGTCGGGCAACCACAACGGTGACCTCGATCGCGCGTTGGCGATCGTGGACGCGGTCGCCGACAGCGGGGCGCACGCGGTGAAACTCCAGACCTACCGTGCCGACACCATCACCATCGACGTGGACCGGCCCGAGTTCCGCATCGACAACGAGGCCTCGCTGTGGCACGGGGAGAACCTCTACCGCCTGTACGAGCGGGCGCACACCCCGTGGGAGTGGCACGAGCGGCTGTTCGCCCGGGCCCGCGAGCGGGGCCTGGAGGTGTTCTCCAGCCCGTTCGACCCCACCGCGGTGGAACTGCTCGAATCGTTGGACGCCTGCGCGTACAAGATCGCGTCGTCGGAGATCGTGGACCTGCCGCTGATCGAGCTGTGCGCGCGCACGGGCAAACCGCTGGTGATCTCCACGGGGAAGGCGACGATCGCGGAGATCGACGCCGCCGTCCGTACCGCGCGGGAAGCGGGCAACGAACAGATCCTGCTGTTGGGCTGCACCGCCTCGTATCCCGCCCCGGCCGGTGACAGCAACCTGCGCGCGCTGCCCGTGCTGGAGCAAGCCTTCGGAGTGCCCGTGGGATTGTCGGACCACACCATGGGCATCGGGGTGCCCGTCGCGGCCGTGGCGTTGGGGGCGTGCGCGGTGGAGAAGCACGTCACGCTCGCCCGAGACGACGGTGGCGTCGACTCGGCGTTCTCGCTGGAGCCACACGAACTCGCCGCACTAGTCACCGAGACACAGCGTGCGTGGGAGGCGTTGGGTGTGCCGCGGATCGGCCCCAAGGCCAGCGAACGCGGCGGCCTGCGTCTGCGTCGTTCGCTCTACGTCGTGGAGGACGTGCGGGCGGGCGAGCCCGTGACCGAACACAACGTGCGCTCGATCCGGCCTTCGGGAGGGCTCCCTCCCGCGGAGATCACCACGGTGCTGGGCCGCACCTTCCGGGTCGACGCGGCCAAGGGCACGCCGCTGACCTGGGATCTGCTGTAACGCTGCCGAAAGCGCTCTACGCGCCGAAGAACGACCGCACGGTGTCGATGACGCGATCGACGTCGGCGTCGTCGAGGTCGGCGAACAGCGGCAGCGACAGTTCCTGGGCGTAGTACGCCTCGGCGTTCGGGCACAGCCCGCGGCTGTAACCGAGGTCCTCGAACACGGGGTGCCAATAGGCGGGGATGTAGTTCACCTGCACGCCGATGCCGTGTGCCCGCAGATGATCGAACAACGCTCGCCGCCTGCCGTCCAGCACCCGCAGCGGGTAGAGGTGCCACATCGGGTCGGCCTCGGGGCGACGCACCGGCGTCAACACACCCGGCACGTCCCGGAGGCCCTCGTCGTAGCGTGCGTGGATCTCGGCGCGGCGTTGTTTGAACGCGTGCAACCGTCGCAGTTGGCTGCTGCCCAGCGCGCACAGCACGTCCGGCAACCGGTAGTTCAGCCCGAAGGCGTGTACTTCCTGGTGCCAGGCGCCTTCGTCGGGATAGCGCTGCCGGTCGCGGTCGCGCACCAGCCCGTGGTTGCGGAACGCCCGGGCCCGTTCCACCAGCTCGGCCGACGGACTGACGACCGCGCCGCCCTCGGCGGTGGTGAGGTTCTTGGTGGCGAAGAACGAGAACGTGGTGAGGTCGGCCAACGACCCCACAGGTCGTCCGCGCCAGGAACCGCCGATGGAGTGGGCAGCGTCCTCCAACAGCAGCGCGCCCGCCGAGTCGGCGACCTCGCGCAGTCGGTCGAGTTCGGCCGGATGTCCGGCGTAGTCCACGGCCGCCAGGACCTTGGTGCGGTCGGTGACGGCGGCCTGTGCCGCGGTCGGGTCGAGGTTGCCGGTGTCAGGCTCGACGTCGGCGAACACGACCTCGGCGCCGTGCAGGGCCGCCGTGGCGGCCGTGGCCACGAAAGTCAGGGGAGTGGTCACAACCTCGTCGCCGGGGCCGACGCCCGCGGCGGCGTAGGCGACGTGGAGAGCGGCGGTTCCCGAGGTCACCGCCACGGCGGGCGTGCCGCCGGTGTGCTCGGCCAGGTCGGACTCGAACCGGGTCACGGCGGGGCCGGTGGTCAGCCAGTCGCCACGCAGGACCTCGGCGACCGCGGCGATGTCGTCGTCGCTGACCGATTGGCGCCCGTACGGCAGGAAATCACTCATGTTCGGCGATCAGTTTCTTGATGTCGTTGGTGGACAACCACAGGTCGTTGGTGTCGGAACGGTAGGAGAAACCCTCGGGCACCGGTGTCCCGTTCTCGGGCGGCTCGTAGCCCCAGCCCGCGATGTGGGGTTGGACGATGTAGCGGTCACCGAGGTGGACGGTGCGGTACGAGTCGTCGGGGGCGATCATCTCCTCGTGCAGCTTCTCGCCGGGGCGGACACCGATCTCGTGCATGGGGCTGCCCGGGGCGATGGCCTGCGCCAGGTCCACCAGCCGCATGCTCGGGATGCGGGGCACGAACAGCTCACCGCCGCGCATGATGTCGAACGAGTCCACGACGAACCGCACCGCCTGCGGCAGGGTGATCCAGAACCGCGTCATCTCTTTGTGGGTGATCGGCAGCGACTTGCCCTGCTCGGCCAGTGACCGGAAGAACGGGATGACGCTGCCCCGCGAGGCCATCACGTTGCCGTAGCGGACCACGGCGAACCGGGTCGGATGTGTGGCCGCGTAGTGGTTGGCGCTGATGAACATGCGGTCGGCGCACAACTTCGTGGCGCCGTAGAGGTTGATGGGGCTCGACGCCTTGTCGGTGGACAGCGCGACGACCTTCCGCACACCCGTGTCGATGGCCGCCTCGATGACGTTCTGCGAGCCGAAGACGTTGGTCTGAACGAATTCGAACGGGTTGTACTCGCCGGTGTCCACCTGTTTCAACGCGGCGGCGTGCACCACGTAGTCGACGCCGTGCATGGCGCGTTCCAGCCTGCGGCGGTCGCGCACGTCACCGATGAACCACCGCAGCCGAGGGTCGTTGCCGAACTGTTGCCTCACCTCGTACTGCTTGAGTTCGTCGCGGGAGAGCACAACCAGCCTGCGGGGATTCAGTTCGGCGAGTGCGTAGCTGATGAACGCTTTCCCGAACGAGCCCGTTCCCCCGGTGAGCAGAATGCTGGACCCGTCGAGCTCGGCCATGCCTACCTCCGCGATGTTGCGTTGTTGCCGGACGACATCATGTCACCATGTCATCGCCGCGCTGCGTGAACGTCGTCATTCAGGCAAGGGCGTCCTCGACCCGACTTCCGGGCAAGGTCTTGCGCCCGTTGGGAGCTTCGGGGGCTGCGGAGGAACTGTCCGTTCTCGGCTGGGTCGTGCGCGCGGCCCGCTCGACGGTGGGAGTGGACGGAGTAGTGGTGGCCACTTCGGACAGACCCGATGACGATGCCGTGGCCGAGGAGGCACGGCGCTGCGGCGCGGACGTCGTGCGCGGTCCGCTCGATGACGTGCTGGCACGATTCCTCCTGGCCTGCGACGAATACCCGGCCGACGCGGTGGTGCGGCTGACCGCCGACTGCCCGTTGCACGACCCCGCACTGCTCGGCCAGGTGGTGGCGCTGTGGCGTGCGCAGCCCGACCTCGATTACGTGAGCACCACCCTGGTGCGGACCCTGCCGCGTGGCTTCGACGCCGAACTCGTGCGTGTTCCCGTGCTCGTCGAGCAGGCCCGAATACCGGACGGTCCCCATCGGGAACACGTGACCTACGGCGTGAAGAACAGTCCCGACGTCCACCGCCTCGCGGGGATCGTGGTGCAACCCCAGGCCGACGACCTACGCGTCACACTGGACGCCGAGGACGATTGGGCGTTGCTGGAAGCGCTGGTGCGGGAGTTGACGGCCCGGCACGGCGACGGGCCGTTCGCGTGGCGCGACGTCGTGGCACTGCTGCGGTCCCGGCCCGACCTGGTGGCGCTCAACGCACACGTCGAGCAGAAGAAGGTCGCGGGATGAGACGACTGTTGTTGCGTGCGGACGCTTCGTCGACCATCGGCGTGGGACACGTGTCCAGGATGGTGGCGTTCGCCGAACGGGCCCGGCGACGCGACTGGCCCGTGGCGTTCTCCGGCACGTTGGAGGGCGCCGACTGGTTCGCCGCGCGGCTGGACGAACTCGATGTCACCGTGGTCGACCCGACCGACCCGGGCGACGAGATCGGA
>JAJYTH010000101.1 GCA_021793175.1 Actinomycetes bacterium | reverse complement strand
CTCACCGCGCGGTGGCTGTCGCCTGCGGGGTGGTTCGTCACCACGGGATGGTGGGGGCACCCTGCGACCACGGTTCGCCGGCGGCTGGGCGCGGTCGTTCCCCCGCCGTCCCTCGTCGCGTTGACGGGGATCCCCCTGGGGCGGTGGCGGCGCCGGACGCCTCCGAGGAGGGGGCCCCTCTTCCTGGGGGCCGCGTGCCCGTTGAGGGCCGGGGCGTTCGCGGCGAGGCGGTAGTGGCGGCGGGGCCGGCTGCTCGTCGGGCCTGCCCGCACGGCGTTCCCGCCGCGGGTCCGGCCTACCGGCGGCTTCGGGCCCACTCCGCCGTGGCCGAGCCTTCTCTCGGACGTCCTCGCGCGGTGCGGCATCGCGGGATGCGGCATCGGACGCGTCCTCGTCCGGCTTCGGCTTCTTCCTGCCCGAGGGTTTCTTGCAGCTCGTGTCCTCCGCCTCGACCGTCGCGTCGCCACCGCGCTGCTTGATCATCCGAACGACACCCACGAGGACCGTCGCCACCGTGGTGCCCGCCATGATGGGGAAGCTGTTGATGAGCGGGGTACCGATGGCCAGTGCCTTCGACAGCATGTCGCTGCTTTCGGGAAGACCCGACGCCGTCAGCACGACCAGCGGAACGGCGACTGCCATGCTCAATGGTGGTTGCACCATCGGACCGAACAGACTTTTGCGCTGTACCGCGAGGACAGCTCCCAACGAACCCACGACATAGCAACCGTGGAAGATCACGAACAGGCTGTCGGTGACGATCTGGTCGACGAAAGCGCCGACCAAAGTCAGCCCGAATCCCAACAACACGGCACCCCACCAGGGGATGCCTTGGCGTGAATTCATGGCGGAGCGCCTGTCCCACGGAGGTGCTGCGGTCTTTTCCTCAGGCTCAGTGGCCTCCGAGCTGCTCCGGCGGTCACGAATGGCGGTCACGAGGCATCACCGTATCCCCTGCGCGTGGAAAACCGATGACCCGCCAGGATCACGGCCTGGACATATCGAACCCAAGGTGAGTTTCGGGGATGATCGGGATGATTTGCCACCGTTGTCGGCGGTCGTTCTGTTGCGGACGGCACCTCACCATTGTCGATACCGATATGTCGGTCGCTGAAATCAGGTGGCGGACATTTCGTCCGTTCTGCGGACCTCCGGAACGGGTGACGGGCTTGCCGCCGCGTCGGTCAGCGGGGTCACCTGTGCGCGGAAGCTTTCGAGGGCTTCGGCCTCGCGGCGCCGTGCGGACAGGAAACGCTGAAGATGCGTGCTCGACAGATTGAGCGCTTCGATGGCGTTGCCCGCCGCCCGATGGGCTGCTGCCGCCTGTGAGCGGACCTTCTCGACATCGTCGGCCAGCGTGCGCTCCGTGGCGGCGAACAGCGCAGCCGAGGCCACGACCGCGAAACCCGTCGGTCCGCAGAGGAAGATCCTGCGATCCAGCAGCCACCGAAGCAGCTCCGGGTCGCAGTCGAGTGCCGCCACCACGGCCGCGTCGGAGGGTACGAACATCACCGTGCCGTAGATGGCGTCGGCCCAGCGCTGGTAGTTCTTGCCCGACAGTTCGGCCGCGCGTGACCGTAGGTTGCGGACGTGGACCCGGAGTGCGTCGAGGCGCTCCTCGGGATCGTCGGTCTCGACCGCCTCGGCCCAGCACGCGATGCTGGCCTTGGCGTCCACGGGAACGGTGCGCCCGCCGCCCACCATGAGCAGCAGGTCGGGTTTGGCCGCTCCGCCGCCCGCGACGTCGGTCTGAATCGTGAAATGCAATCCCTCTCGGAGGCCGAGTGCCCGCGCGGTCTCGACCAGCACCTGTTCGCCGAGCTCTCCCCGCCCGCTGATGGAGGCGAAGGCGACCTCGTAGCGGCGCAGCGCGGCCTGTTGAGCGTCCACTTTGGCGCGCTCGGATTCCACCTGCTTGGCGGCTCTGTCAGCGCGGCGCATTCCGTCCTGATACAGCCGCCACAGCAACGCCACTGCGACCGCCAATAGGAGAGCGACCACGATGGCGGCGGTGGTGACGATCGTCGAACCCACCTGTTTCCCGTCCTTCCCCCGTGCAGTCGGTGCGCATCGGCATGACTTGTTTGCTCGCCTCATCATGGCGCAGTTCGACGTCGACGTCGCCCATCGTGAAAATCGAACACACGTTCGAGTGATAAGTCGGGGGTTGTGTGTGGTCTCGTCGGTCGGAGGTTCTAGCTTGGCGGCGTGCGACTCCTCCATACCTCCGATTGGCACGTGGGCCGGACGTTCCACGGCACCGACCTGCTCTCCGATCAGGACGCGGTGCTCCGCCACCTGGCCGAACTCGTCGAGCAGCTGGCCGTCGACGTCGTGCTCGTGGCCGGCGACGTCTACGACCGCGCGGTTCCGTCCGCCGAGGCCGTTCGCGTGGCGACGGCGGCCTTGCGTCGGCTCCGCGAAGCCGGAGCCCAGCTCGTGATCACGTCGGGGAACCACGACTCGGCGGCCAGGCTCGGCGCGTTCGCCGACTTCGCCGAGGCCGGTGGTCTGCACCTACGCACCACGATCGATGCCATCGACCGCCCTGTGCTGCTCGACGACGAGCACGGGCCGGTGGCGCTGTACGGCATCCCCTACCTCGAACCCGAGCCGGCGCGGCATGCTCTCGGGGTTCCCGATGCCCAAGGGCACACCGGGGTGCTCACCGAGGCCATGCGGCGGATCAGGGAGGACTTGGCGGCACGGGAGCCGGGGACGCGGTCGGTAGTGCTCGCCCATGCCTTCGTGACCGGTGGTGTGGGCAGTGATTCGGAGCGCACGATCGCGGTCGGCGGGGTCGAGCAGGTTCCCGGGTCCGTCTTCGACGGTGTGGACTACGTGGCTTTAGGTCACTTGCATGGGCCACAGCGGTTGGCCGAACACTTGCGTTACTCCGGAAGCCCTCTGGCCTACTCGTTCTCCGAGAGTTCCCGTAAGTCGGTGTGGGCCGTGGATTTGGACGCGCATGGACTGGCGGGAGTGGATCGGGTCGAACTCCCCGTGCCACGCGAGTTGGCGACCGTGCGAGGGCGGCTGGAGGAACTGTTGGAGGACGTCGCCTACGCGGAACTGCGCGAGTGCTACCTGTCGGTCACGCTCACCGATCCTGCGCGGCCTGTCGACGCCATGCGCAGGTTGCGTGCCCGATTTCCTTACGCGGTGCATCTCGACTGGCAACCCGACGGTGGTGGCGGCGCGGCACTACGGTACGCGGAGGCGGTGCGCGGGCGCACGGATTTGGAGATCGCCGAAACTTTCCTCGCCGACTGCCGTGGCAGCGAGCCCACCGAGCGCGAGCGCGAGCTGCTGATGGCGGCGTTGGAATCCGCGGGAAGGGCGAACCCCGAGCGGAAGGACACCACGCGATGAGGCTGCACAGACTGGAGGTTTGTGCGTTCGGGCCGTATTCGGGGCGCGAGGTCGTCGACTTCGACGCCCTGGGCGCCGACGGTCTGTTCCTGTTGCACGGCGACACGGGTGCGGGTAAAACCACGCTGCTCGACGCGGTGGCGTTCGCGTTGTTCGGATCGGTGCCGGGGGCTCGCGGGCAGGTGAAGCGGCTGCGGTGTGACCTCGCCGATGCCTCCACTCCCACCGAGGTGGTGCTGGAGCTGACCGTGCAGGGACACCGTTTGCGGATCGTCCGCAGTCCTGAATACGAGCGGCCGAAACGGCGTGGCGATGGGTACACCACACAGCAGGCCAAGGCGTCGTTGCTGTGGCTCAGTCCGCCACCCGACGGGGGAACGGCCGAGGCGGTCACCCGTATCGATGAGGTCGGCCGGGTCGTGCAGCGGTTGCTGGGAATGAACGCCCAGCAGTTCTTCCAGGTGGTCCTCCTACCACAGGGCGAGTTCGCGAAGTTCCTCCGCGCCGAGACCACGGAGCGCGAGGAGCTGCTGGAACGTCTGTTCGGAACGGAGCGGTTCGCGGCTGTCGAACAGTGGTTCCGTGATCGGCGGGCGAAGCGGAGAGCGGAGCTGGAAAACCGACGGGCCGGTGTGCGTGACTGGGTGGCCCGATTGGCGCAGGTGGCGGGCGAGGAGATTCCCGAGACTCCTGACCGGGACTGGGTGACATCGCTGCAGCGGCGGGCCGCTACCGAAGTCGACACGGCGCGGCAGGAGGAATCCGAGGCGCACGAGGCATGGGAGAAGGCGCAAACGCTGCTGCAGGAGCGCAGGGCGGCAGCGGAGCGGGTGCGGCGTGTCCGAGCGGCCCACGACCGTCTCACCGAATTGACACAGCGTTCGAAGGAGCGGCTCCGGTGGTCCGCCGAGGTGGAGGCCGCCAGGCGTGCTGCCACGGTGGCCGAGCTGGCGGCCGAGGCCGAGACAGGAATCGAGCACCACGACCGGGCGCTCTCGGAGGAGGAAGCGACGGCACGGGCCTGTCACGAACTCGGGTTCACCGAACTCGATCTCGACGTGTCCGAGTTGCGCGACCGGGCAGGCGCATTGAGAGAGGAGGCCGGTGGACTCTCCGGACTGGTCGAACAGGCACAACGGCAACACGCCGACCGGCAGCGTCTGACTGCACTCGACGAGTCGATCGCGGACGCCAGGGAACGCATCGCGGTCGTCCAGTCGAAGTTGGACGGACTTCCCAAGCGCGTGAGCGAGTTGACCCGGCAACGTGAGCTGGCTGTCGAGGCGGAGGCCAAACTCGACGGTGTACGGGCCAGAGAGGCGGAGCTGACAGCGCTGCTCGTCGACGCCGAGGCGTTGCCGGAGCTCGACCGGGAGGTGGAGGACGCCCGCGCGGCCGAGAACAGGGCTGTCGAGGCGTTCAACGAGGCCAGAAAGGCCCTGCTCGATCTACGGGAACGTCGCCTCGCGGGTATGGCGGCCGAGCTGGCGGGCCGACTCGCGTCCGATGAACCGTGCCCGGTGTGTGGATCGGAGCAGCATCCCGCGCCCGCCGTGGCGACCGACGATGCGGTGGGTGAGGAGGAGGAAAGAGCCGCTGCCGAGCGTGAGGCGGAGGCCGAGCGGCACAGGGAAGCGGCTACAACGAAACGATACGAGGCTCACCGTCGCCGGGACGCCGCCGCCCAACGGTTGGGGGGACGCGGCGCCGATGAACTCTCCGAGGAGCTCGCGTCCGTCCGTGGAGAGCGTGAACGGCTCGGCGAGCACGCGGGTAAGTCGGACGCGCTCGCGGCGGCGGTGCAGTCGGCCAAGGAGGAGGAACAGTCCCTTGTGGCCGAACGTGCCGCTTATGAGAGGTCGCTGAGTGAGAGCGAGGCCGAGCGAAGCCTGGTGGCCGAGCGGATCGAGGAACGGGAACGCGCGCTCGTCGAAGCGCGCGGAGAGTTCCCCGACGTGGCCTCCAAGCGCGACCACCTGTTGGCACTGGGGCGAGCATTGGACCGGTTGGCCGACGCGCGTACTGCGGTGGTCGCCACGCGGCAACGCCGGGATGAGTGGCATCGATCGATTTCCGAGGCCGCTCAGCGCGCGGGATTCGGTTCCGTGGACGAGGCCGTGTCGTCAGTGCGTCCTCCCGAGCGGGTCGCTGAGCTGGAACAGCTGATCGCGGACACCGATGCCGAGGAAGCGGCGGCGAGGGGAGTGCTTGCCGAGCCCGACCTCGCCGGAGTATCCCCCACCGACGAGGTGGACGTCGCCTCGGCCGAGGCGACGGCGCAGGAGGCACGCAAACGGTCCGAGTCGGCGGTGGCCGCCGTGCGCTCGGCTGAGCACACCGCGCGCGAGCTGGACACGCTGGCACAGCGGTTCGGGGCCGCGCTGGACGAACTCGAGCCCATCGAGCGTGAGTTCGCCGAGCTCGACGCTCTCACCGACGTCGTCAACGGTCGGGGGCAGAACGCCCGTCGTATGTCTCTGCGTTCGTATGTGCTCGCGGCCCGGTTGGAAGAGGTGGCCGTGGCCGCTACCGCGCGACTGCGCTCGATGAGCCAGGGCCGCTACTCGTTCGTGCATTCCGACGCGGCGGGCAGTCGTGGAACTCGTGGTGGGCTCGGACTCGATGTGCTCGACGACTATTCCGGGATGGTTCGGCCCGCCAAGACGTTGTCCGGGGGCGAGTCGTTCCTCGCATCGTTGTCGCTGGCCCTCGGGCTCGCTGACGTGGTAGCCGCCGAGACGGGTGGAGCGCTGCTCGACACGTTGTTCGTCGACGAGGGCTTCGGCACGCTGGACGGCGAAACTCTCGACGTGGTGATGGGGGTTCTGGACGAACTGCGTGCCGGTGGCCGAGTCGTCGGTTTGGTGTCGCATGTGGAGGAACTGCGGCAGCGTGTTCCGACGCGACTGCGAGTGTGCAAGTCGCGCACCGGATCAACCCTCGTGATGGGCGGGTGATTCATGGTCGATTAGCCAGCGTTTGACATCCGTCCCCCAACGGAATCCGCCGAGCGTGCCGTCGGTGCGGAGTACACGATGGCATGGCACGAACAGGGCGGCTGCGTTGCGTGCACACGCCGACGCGGCTGCGCGGACCGCGGCGGGGCGTCCGGCCAGAGCGGCGAATTCGGTGTACGACACCGGTTTGCCCGCGGGAACGGTTCGCAGCACGTCCCACGCGTGTTGCAGGAACTCGCCTGATCGTTGCTGGACCAAGATGCCGTTCACGGCGTCGAGTTCGCCTGCGTGGTAGCGGCGGATGGCGGTGGTGACCGCGCCGAGATCGGAGCGGTGCTGTAGGCGTGTGGGCCGCAGAGCGGGCGAGACGATGCCGGTGAGTGCGGTGACGTCGTCGGTCCAGCCTGAGGCCAGTACGACGCCATCGGGGTCGACCACGGTCGTGAAGGGGCCGATCGGTGTGTCCTGTGTGGACCAATTTGCGATCATGGGATGTCCTTCCGTGTCATCGCATGGGGTGTACTGCCGGCCCGCCACAAATACATGCCCGCGTAGGACCGCCAGGGCCGCCAGCGTTGCGCGTGGTGGGCGAGGCCGTCGTGCGTGGAGTCGATACCGAGCGATCGCGCACCTCGCCGCAACGCATGGTCGGTGACGAGCAGGAGGTCGGTGTGGCCGAGCAACCGCATGAGGACGTAATCGGCGGTCCACGGGTTGATGCCGGGTGTGGCGAGCAGGTCGTGCCGCAGGTCCTCGGCATCGCGGCCGACATGAACGTCGAGGTCGCCTGAGGCCAGGGCGGCGGCGACCGATCGGATGGTGTTCACCCGATCCCGAGGCCCGGTGATCACCTCGGCCGCGTGTTCGGCGACCGCGGCCGAGGTGGGGAACAGCAGTGTGGGATCACTGTCCGGGTCCGACGACGGCGCGGCGGGTTCGCCGAGGCCGGTGGCGAGCTGTCCTGCCGTGGTACGGGCCGCCGTGGCCGGCAGTTGCTGTTCGAGCAGAGCCCTCAGCACCAATTCCGGGCCGTCCACGGCGCCCGGCACGCGGATACCCGGGGTCGCAGCGAGCCAGGGGGCGAGCGCGGGATCGGTCGACAGACACTCCAGCACCGCCTGTGGGTCGGCGTCGAGGTCCCACAGCCTGCGGACACGGGATACCGCGCTGGAGAGATCCCGCACGTCGGCGAGCCGCAACACGCACTCGACGTGTGTGGTGCGGGTGACCAGCCGCACTACGCCGAGGCCATGGGGGAGACGCAGCGTTCGGCGATAGTCGTGGCCGGTCGACTCGACGCCCGGCACGGCACGGGCGGCGAGGAAGTCCAGTAGCCCTGTGGCATCGAACGGTGGCCGAAAAGGTAACCGCAGGCACAGCCGGACACCGCTGGAAGGGGAGGGTGGAGTTGCGCGGCGGTTCCGGTGGCCTCGGTGGGCGGCTGTGGCGCGTAGCTGTGACGGTGTGGTGGCGAAGACCTCGCGGATCGTGTCGTTGAATTGCCGCACGCTGCTGAACCCGGCCGCGAAAGCGATGTCGGTGATCGGCAGATCCGACAGCTCGATCAGTGTTCGCGCCGAGTGAGCACGGTGTGCTCGGGCGAGTGCGAGCGGACCCGCGCCGAGTTCAGCGGTGAGTACGCGCCCCAGTTGCCGTTCCGAGTAGCCGAGCCGTCGAGCGAGCCCCGACACGCCCTCGCGTTCCACGGTTCCTTCGGCGATGAGTCGCATGGCTCGTCCGGCCAGGTCGGCGCGCACATCCCATTCGGGGGAGCCGGGTACGGCGTCGGGAAGGCAGCGTCGACACGCCCGGTAGCCACACGACTGGGCAGCGGCGGCCGTGGGGAAGAACTCGACGTTCTGTGGTTTCGGTGTTCTGGCGGGGCACGACGGGCGGCAGTAGATACCGGTGGTGCGCACGGCCAGCACGAATTGGCCGTCGAAGCGGGCGTCTTTCGAGCGGACGGCACGGTAACAGCGTTCGGTGTCGCGCCACAGCGCCACACTCGTCCTGGACATCCTCGCCGTCGCCTGGGTCATGCTTCGATCGTGCCCTCGTTTCAGGGAGGTGACTGGCGGAAATCGGACATCGCGGCCGGGGTGCGGTGGAAGTACCTCCAGCTTACGGTCAGGTGCATGACCGAAGGTATGCGTCGACGCCCGTTCCGCCGCCTCGCGACCGGTGCCGCCTTGGCCGCCGTCGTCGCGGCGGTGGGGCTCGGGTCGGTGGGTTGTGACGATTCGCAGGACGGCGGTGGCAACCAGGACGACCCCGGTAATCAGCAGGAGCGGAACCCTCCCGGAGACCAACGGGACCGCGACGGCGGCGACGACGGCCGCAACGGTGATGACGGTCGTGACGACGACGGCCGTGACGATCATGACGATCATGGCGATGGCCGTGAAGACGGCGGTGACGACGGCGGCGACGACGGCCGCGACGGCGACGAGGACCGCGACGACGGCGGCGACGGTGACGACGACGACCGTGACGGTTGAGCCCGCAGCGATGCCGGTGGTGGGGAATCGGAGGACCGCGTCGTGGTGCTGACGGCGACACGCCTGGGGATGGCGGTGATGGTGACGGCTGAGTCGTCCTTCTTCTCCGCCCCGTACACTGGCGAGTCGTGAGTCTGACCCTCGGCATCGTCGGTTTGCCCAACGTAGGCAAGTCCACTCTGTTCAACGCCCTGACCCGTAACAACGTGTTGTCGGCGAACTACCCGTTCGCGACGATCGAGCCCAATGTCGGGGTGGTGCCGTTGCCGGACCCACGCCTTGACAAGCTGGCGGAGATCTTCGGCTCGGCGAGGACCGTCCCGGCGACCGTGTCCTTCGTGGATATCGCGGGCATCGTCAAAGGGGCTTCGGAGGGCGCGGGGCTGGGTAACAAATTTCTGGCCAACATCCGGGAGGCCAACGCGATCTGCCAGGTCATCCGGGTGTTCGACGACCCTGACGTCGCTCACGTCGAGGGTCGGGTCGATCCGCTGGCCGACATCGAGACGATCAACACCGAGCTGATCCTCGCGGACCTCCAGACGTTGGAGAAGGCGCTGCCTCGGCTGGAGAAGGAGGCCCGCACCAAGAAGGAGAAGCGTCCGGAATTCGAGAACACGCAGCGCGCCAAGGAGATCCTGGATTCGGGGCGGACGTTGTTCTCGGCCCAGAACGAGGTGGATCTCGACGGGCTGCGGGAGTTGAGTCTGCTCACCGCCAAGCCGTTTTTGTACGTGTTCAACGCGGACGAGAACGTGCTGACCGACGAGGCGCGGCGAGCGGAACTCGCGCAGCTGGTCGCGCCGGCCGACTCCGTGTTCCTCGACGCCAAGGTGGAGTCCGAGCTGTTGGAGCTGGACGACGAGGAGGCCGTGCGGGAGCTGCTGGAGTCGGTGGGTCAGGAGGAGCCCGGGCTGCACGCGCTCGCGCGCGCAGGGTTCCACACGCTCGGGTTGCAGACGTTCCTCACGGCGGGCCCGAAGGAGGCCCGTGCGTGGACCATTCCGAAGGGTGCGACGGCTCCTCAGGCCGCGGGCGTGATCCACACCGACTTCGAGCGGGGTTTCATCAAGGCCGAGGTGGTTTCGTTCGAGGACTTGGTGGAGACCGGTTCCATGGCCGAAGCCCGTGCCGCGGGCAAGGTCCGGATGGAGGGCAAGGACTACGTCATGGCCGACGGCGACGTGGTGGAGTTCCGCTTCAACGTCTAGCAGTGAAACAGGGACTTCCATCATCGCTGGTCAGGTATGTCAAACGCGCAGGCCAGGCTGTGATACCCGGTTTTGACATGCCTGATATGCCCTGCAGTGTTCCTTAGTGTTCCCTAGCTCGTGCTGATTTGGTGCTGACCCGCGCTGACCCGGATCAGCGCGGGTCTCACCGTTCCTAGGCATCTCGGAAGAGCTTCGCGAGCTGCATCAGCTCGTAGGCAGCCAGGTTGAAGTCGAACTTGTCCACAGCGCCACGGCTCACCGCTCGTGACAAGTCATCCAGCCAGGAGATCGTCTGCCTGATCTGACTGCAGATCTCCGCACGTTTCTCGTGCGGTATCTCTACCTCTCCACAAACGTCTTGGAGAGCTTCCTTGGCATCTCTGGCGTACTCATCCCTGCTTCGTTGCCCTTGGTCTGGATAGTGGCCAGTCATGCCGGAAACCCCCACGTCACGACAAGACATCATAGGACAACATAAGGCATCTTGTGATGTAGTGTGATGAGCGGGGATGCGATGAGCTATCTAGCGTCGAGTTATGGCATGGGAGGACCGATCCGACAGGATCGAACACGAAGGGCCTGATCTTCTCTGGGAGCAGGTCGCTGACGATCTCCGTGCCGATATCAAGTCAGGTCGCCTAGCGCCTGGCTCACGTCTTCCCAACGAGCTAGAGCTTGCCACGATCTACGGCGTAGCCAGGGTGACTATCCGGAACGCTCTTGCATCCCTACGGCGTGAAGGGTTGATCATCGTGACCCGGGGAAGGGGCACATTCGTTCGTAAGTAGGGGTTAACGCTCCGGCGCCGGAGGGGGAGGAAAGCTGAATCCCCCTGGGCAGGCATTGAGTGCATGACAGCAGTCCACGGCCTGACCTTAAGGGGGAGATATCCGTAGGCCGTCGGCGTCGGTTGCGTCGTCCGCACAGCTTGTTACGGCTGTGCCGCTCCGGGGAATCAGGGCAGAGCTACGTCGGTGGGTAGGTTGCCTTAGTCTTGCCTGCACCGCTTCCACAGTGGAGGCGGGGTGCGTCTAGACCTCACGTGTGCAGGCTCCAGCGCGGAGGACCTCTAACGGCTGCTTCGCGGCTGTGAACCGTGGCCTGGACTAAAGACTTGCCGCCCACCTGCCGGTTGTGACGTCGGGGACGTGTGCTGTCCCGGCCCCTTCTGAGTGGGTTGATTGAGCATTCTTGGCTCTCAGCCCACCTTCGTGCCCGCCGGTGTCGGGAAGTGGTGTCGAGGTCGTCGAGCGGGCCGTCGTGCTGTTTCGGTCACTCGGGTTCCCGGCAGGGTGGTCAGCGTTCGCTCGATGCGGAGCCTGCGGGCAGGTGTGCGATGTGCCGTTCGAGGACGGCGACGAGGTGGGCCGGGGGGTTCGTGCCGTCTCGACGTCGGGAAACGGTGATACCGAAGTGGTATCATTTCCCGTTATGGCGATGACCCTGCGGTTGACCGAGGAACAGGAACGGGCGCTTGCCCTGCTCGCACGGGCCGAGGGCATCAGTAAGCACGAGGCTGCCGCGCGTGCGAT
>JAJYTH010000100.1 GCA_021793175.1 Actinomycetes bacterium | reverse complement strand
TTCCGATCAACAGGATCGGAATCGATATCGCCAGACGGCGAAGGATGTAGAAAACCAGGTTCAACGACTTGCTCCTAGTCCCGGGATCGCCCGGAATTATTTCGTCACCGTCCCGTGCCACGGTAGTGGGGGTCGGGTTTGCGTGAACAGCTACTAACGTCGGCCATCGGGGGCCGGTTGGTGGCCGGCCCCCGACGCGTCAGACGTCAGCCGGTGACGCGAGAGCCCTGCCGATTACTCGGCGGCCTCCCACTCCCCGACGTTCCACAGTGCACCGTAGTACGACTGCATGTACACGCGGTCAATACCTTGGAAGGCCCACATCGACGGCGTTTCGAACAGCGGGACCGTCGCATAGTTGTTCGCGATCGCCTCGTCGGCCGCGATGTAGTGCTCCAGAGCATCCTCCTTCGAGGTCGCCGAGGTCGCCTTCGCGTAGGCCTCGTCGATCGCCGGGTCGGACAGGCCCTGCCAGTTCTGACCACCGTCGGTGATGTAGATGCCCTTCTGCGTGGCCTTGAACGGCTCGGACGACCAGCCGAACAGGGCGATGTCGTAGTCACCCTTGTCGACGCGGCCCTTGAGGAAGTTCGGGTCGGTGTCGTCCTTGATCTCGATGCCGGCGGCCTGGGCCTGCGACTGGATGATCTCGACCGTCTGACTGCGACGCTCGTTCTCGTTGTGCGAGATGGAGACAGAGAACCGCACGCCGTCCTTGGCGTAGATGCCGTCCTCGCCCTTCTCCCAGCCGGCGTCCTCCAGGGTCTTCATGGCGGCCTCGGCGCCCTGGTTCATCTTGTCGCCGTAGCGGTCCTCGTAGCCTTCCTCACCGGTGAAGAAGACGATGCTGCCCAGCGGCTCGGCGTCTTCCTGAACCGGCTTGAGCAGCTTGTTGACGATCTCCTCGCGGTTGACGACCTGGAAGAACGCCTTGCGCGCGGCCTCGTCGGCGAAGACGTCGCGGTTCAGGTTCAGGTCGAGGTGCTCGTAGGTGAGCTGCGGCGCGGAGGCGTACTGCACGCCCTGCGAGGACAGGCTCTTGAGAGTGTCGGCCGCGGTCGCGTCCGGCTGGGTCGACGCGGCGACGTCGATCTCACCGTTCTGCAGCGCGGTCGCCATGGCCTTGGTGTCCGGGATCGCGCGGACCGTGACCTCCTTCGGGCCACCCTTCGCGCCGATCCAGTGCGGGTTCTTCTCCAGAACCACCGTGTCGGAGTTGCTGTCGAAGGACTTGATCTTGTAAGGACCCGATCCCGGCATGAGCTCGGGCTTGAAGCCCTTCCACTCACCGGCCCAGAAGTCGGCGACCTTCTCGGCCTCAGCCGAACCCGGCTCGACCTCACGGATGTCGGAGATGCCGAGCTCCTGCTCCACGATGTGCGCGGGCATCATGCTCGTGCTGTTGAACAGTTCCTCGTAGTCGAGGTAGGGCTCGCTGAAAACACCCTTGAAGGTGTAGTCGTCGACGCACTCGGGCTCGATGAGCTCGTAACCCGTGGTGGACGCCGCGTTGAAGCCTTCGGTCGTGCCGGAGTGAGCCAGCCACGAGAGGTAGAACTCACGGCAGTCCCACTGGTCCTCGTCCGACCACTTGACGCCCTCCTTGATCTTCCACTCGACGGTGAAAGGGTCTTCGGAGGTCAGCTCGATGGACTCCATCACGTCGCCGTTGAGCAACACCTTGTTGTTGCCGTCCAGCACGGTGGCGCCCGAGAGCACACTGACCAGAACGTAGGTGTTGTACGAGCTGTTGGCGTCGGCGGTGTCGTTGTTGTACGCGGAGTAGCCTTCGTCGACGGCCACCGTGACCGGGTCCATCTCAGGCACGTCGGCGAGCACGAAGGTGTCACCTTCCTGCGCCTTGCCCTCCGCCATACTCGCGGCGTCACTGGTCGAGCCGTTCCCACCCGCGTCACCGCCGCCGCCGCACGCGGTCAGCACGAGCGCTGACGCGGCGAGCAGCGACCACGCGGAGATGACCTTCGATCTCCTCATTACGTGCCCTCCTAGCACTGAGTCCCGGACTTCCGATTTTTGGGGACCCACACTCTCCGGTTAGCGCCGGAGCTTATGACACGCCCATCACACTCGATTGGCGCACTGCGGGGGAACGCTAAGAAGGATGACCACCATCGGTCATTACTTCTTGAAAGATCGTGACCAAAGGGTGACATCTATCTAGCGAACGCAACATACATCAGTAACGAACAGTGACCACTATTGACACTGACTGAGCAGTCGATTACTACATTTGCCGATATCCGGGTGATCACTGTGGTGGAGAGGGCACGCCCCGGGAGGACTATCGAGGCGCACGAGTCCAGTCGACAGCCGACGAGAACGGCCCGGCCAGTGGAGGTCCGGCGGTCACACCGGACACCCCGGGCCCCACGGCGAGAGTGTCGGCCAGCTGGAACAACGGGATGGAGATCCTCTGGGCCCAGAGCTCGGGCTCCACATCGGCGAGTCCTTGCTTCAACGACGTCTCGCCCGTGAGCACGGAGTCGATCACGGACTGCAACTCCAAATCGCAGAACCCGGCCACGTTGGTCGGCACGACCTGTCCGGCCTCCGCCGTGTCCGTGTCGTTCGACTTGCCCGGCTCCGCTGTCGAGGTGGAGTCGGATTCCCGGCCGGTCTCGCCGGATTCGCCGTCTCCCGCGTTCGAGTCCTTCGATTCTCCTTCGGCGTCGTCGGCGTCGTCGGTGTTCTCGGCGTCACCGTCGGTGTCACCGTCCCGGTCCCCCGATCCGCAGCCGAACCACGATGCCAGCGTGGTGGCCGGGTCGGCGCTGACGGCGCGGGGGATCACGGCGATGTCGATCCCGACCTGCCCATTGGTGGGGGCGGGTTCACCGTGGGCACCGCCGTCCAAGTCGACGGGTGCGGACAACGCAGAACCGAACAACTCCTCCGACGGCGGGTGAACGACGTTGACGTCGATTCCCTCGGCGATCAGCTGCTCCTCCAGCTTCGCCGCGATGCGGGCATACGGTTGTTTCTGCCCCGGCGAGGCCACCACGAGCGACAATGTGCGCCCGTCCCGGACCCAACTGCCCGCCTCGCGTTCGTAACCCGCCTCGGCCAGCAACTCGTACGCCTTCTCGGTGTCCCGCCGCAACGGCGCACCGGAGCCGGGAATGGTGTGTTTGTATTCCTCCTCCGACGGTGGCAGCACCTGCGCGCTGGCGCGTAGATCGGCGGAGTCCCCGCCCCTCGTGCCCTCGTCGATGAGCGCGTCGCGGTCGATCAAAGCGCTGACGGCCTCGCGGACCTCGTCCTCGACCAGCGCCGGACCGACCGGTCGCAGCACCACGTCCACCACGTACGGCTGGGCCACCACGCTCAGGTCGACGTCCTCACCGAGGTCGGCGAGCAGTTTGCGGGTGTCACCGTTGACGCTGCCGAGCGCGAACTGGGCGCTTCCGCTGCGCAGAGCCGACACCATGCCCGGCCCGTCCGCCCGCTGGAGCACGATGCGGTCCACGGCCGCGGGCTTCTCCCAGTACCGCTCGTTGCGTTCGAGCACGAGCTCACCCCTGGCGGTGTCGATCGTCTTGATCCCGAACGGGCCACCGTACGCGGGGAAACTCTCGGCCAGCGCGCCCCGCCAACCCCCCGGAGCGTCCTTCATCAGGTGCGCGGGCAACAGATTGGAGAACAGCGTCCGCCAGCCGGGGTAGGGCTCGGAGAACATGACCCGAACCAGCTTGCCGCCCTCACCGGGTTCGATCGAGGAGATCAACTCGTAGCCCGCGGGATTGACCACGCCCGGTTGAGTCTTCATGGCCTGGGCGAGGTAGGAGAAGTCCTCCACGGCGATGGGCGCACCGTCGGACCAGGAGGCGTCCGGCCGGATGCGGTAGGTGACCGTGAAGGGGTCCTCACTGGTCACCTCGGCCGATTCCATCAGGCTGTCGTCGAGCGTGAAACCGTCTTCCTCGCTCGGCCGGAACACCGAAGGCAACAGCAGCTGGGACAACGCCGTGGTCACCGTGGAGGCATCGGCGAGCAAGTGCGGGTTGTAGCCGCCGACGATGTCGTCCACCACGGCGACGATCTGGGAAGGCGTTTCGGCAGGCGGTTCAGAAGTTTCAGCGACCGGGGAGCTCACGACGGGCGGGGGCGGGGTGTTCGAACACGCGACCAGCACACCGGCGAGGGCCAGCACCAGCGCGACCAACCAAGGTGTTTTCCGACCACCGTTCGTTCGCACGTCGCAGCCCCTCCCTGCTCATCACCTGGCACCGACCCACCCCGGTCTCACATCGACGGTGCCGCGTCCGGTGAGCCTGCCAGACCGGAGAACACACCCGCTCGCCCATCCGACTCTTTCGGTTCCCCTGCTTGGCTGACGCGCGGGCCGACCATGTGGTTCCACAGTCTCTCAAGCCCGTCCGTGACAAGGTGCCGGACACGGGAACTGTGTCGGTCGCCTCGCCGGCGAATCACACGTTGCGGTCGCGGCGACGGTCCCTGGACCGCTGCTTGGCGCGCTGCGACGAGTCGAGGACGACCTTGCGCAGCCGCACCACCTTGGGCGTGACCTCGACGCATTCGTCGGAAGCGCAGAATTCGAGCGCCTCCTCCAGGCTGAGAATGCGTGGCCGGGCCAGCCGTTCGAGCTCGTCGGCGGTCGAAGACCGCATGTTGGTGAGCTTCTTCTCCTTGGTGATGTTGACGTCGAGGTCCTCGGCACGGGGGCTTTCACCCACGACCATGCCCTCGTACACTTCGTCGCCGGGTTCGACGAAGAACGTGCCGCGATCGGCCAACTGCAGGAGCGCGTAGGCGCTGACAGGGCCGGACCTGTCCGCGACCAGCGAACCACTGTGCCGCGCACGGATTTCGCCTGTCCAGGGGAAATAACCCTCGAAGATGTGGTTGGCGATGCCCGTGCCCCTGGTCTCGGTGAGGAAACTGCTGCGGAACCCGATAAGACCCCGCGACGGGAGCACGTACTCCAGCTTGACCCGCCCGGTGCCGTGGCCGTCCATCTGCTCCATGCGGCCCTTACGGGCGGCCAGCAGCTGCGTCACGGCGCCGAGGTGCTCTTCGGGCACGTCGATGTAGAGCCGCTCGAACGGCTCGTGCAGGGTGCCGTCGATGGTGCGGGTGACCACCTGCGGCTTGCCGACGGTCAGTTCGAAACCTTCACGCCGCATGGTCTCCACGAGGATCGCGAGCGCGAGCTCGCCCCGGCCCTGCACCTCCCAGGTGTCGGGACGTTCGGTGGGCAGCACGCGGAGACTGACGTTGCCGACGAGCTCGCTGTCCAGCCGCGCCTTGAGCAACCGGGCGGTGAGTTTGTCGCCGCCACCACGACCCGCGAGCGGCGAGGTGTTGACCCCGAACGTCATCGAGATGGCGGGTTCGTCCACCGTGATACGCGGCAGCGGTTCGGGGTGCTCCGGGTCGGCGAGCGTGTCGCCGATGGTGATGTCGGGGATACCCGCGATGGCCACGAGATCACCGGCGCTCGCCTCCTCGGCGGGCACCCGGGTGAGCGCTTCGGTGACGAGCAGTTCGGAGACACGGACACTCTGCACGGACCCGTCCTCCCGCAGCCATGCGACCGTCTGCCCCTTGCGCAGCCGACCGGCGTGGATGCGCAGCAGCGCGATGCGGCCGAGGAAGCTGGACGCGTCCAGGTTGGTGACGAGCGCGCGCAACGGCGCGTCCGGATCAGCCTTCGGCACGGGGATGTGCTCGAACAACACCTCAAACAACGGGTCGAGGTCGTCGCCGTCGGGGAGCTCGCCGTTGGCAGGCCGTTCGAGGCTCGCCATGCCCGACCTGGCGGCAGCGTAGACCACCGGCATCGACAACACCGCGTCGAGCGCGTCGTCGTCCATCCCCTCGATCTCACCGGCCAGTTCCAGCAGCAGGTCGTGGGTCTCCTCAACGACCTCGGCGATACGAGCGTCGGCACGGTCGACCTTGTTGACCACGAGGATCACGGGAAGCCGCGCGGCGAGGGCCTTGCGAAGCACGAACCGGGTCTGCGGCAGTGGGCCTTCGCTGGCGTCCACGAGCAACACGACACCGTCGACCATCGCGAGACCACGCTCGACCTCGCCACCGAAGTCGGCGTGTCCCGGCGTGTCGATGACGTTGATGGTCACCGGCCCGTCCGGGGTGACGCGGCGGATGGCGGTGTTCTTGGCGAGGATCGTGATGCCTTTCTCCCGCTCCAGTTCACCGGAGTCCATGACACGATCCACGGGCTCGGACCGTTCGGCGAAAGCGCCGGACTGCCGCAGCATCGCGTCGACCAGCGTGGTCTTTCCGTGGTCGACGTGGGCGACGATGGCGATGTTGCGAAGGTCGGTACGGACTTTCCCGGCAATGTCGGTGCGGGCTGTGGGCACGCGAGAAGCTCCCTGATACAGAAATGATGGTGGGCGACCGGCGGGCGCACGGCCGACCTGGTCCTTCCGACAGCATAGAGGCGCGCGGAAGGCGGTTCTCGCGCGCGGCCGGGAATCGAGCCGACAATCGGCGTGCAGACGGGCGAAACGCGGCACTGCCCTGAACCCGTACTCGAACCCGTACTCGGGGCTCACGCTCAAGGACTCACTTGAGACTCACTTGAGACAGCACCGCCGGAACGTCACGCAGAAAAATCCGCAGGAACCCGCGAGAAGATCGCTTCTCGCGGAGGCGACCGAGGTGACGACCGGCTTTTTCATCAGCGGGTCAGCGTTTCATTCAACGCGCGCAATTCGGGACCGGTGCGGGTGGCTGAGAATTCGATGACCCTGTGGTGAGCGAGATTCCGCAGTACCAGCGGGTCCCCCGCCAGCGCGGCTTCGAGCCTGCTCTCCGACACCGGTCTGGTCAGCAGCACCTCCCCGCTGTGATCCGTCTTGCGTCCCGAGGCCAGCAGGTATCCACGCTCGTACTGCCTGCCAAGCCACTCGGCGTGTTCCGGCAGAACATAGTCGATCTCGACCAATGGGGCCGTGTAAGTCAACAGAACAACGTACATACCTCCACGCTAGGCCCACGATACCGGCCCCGCCGAGCGCAAGACACAGATATCTTCCGCGGACTTCACGCACGACATCCGTGGCGATACCGAAACCGGGACGGAAAGGCTCCACGACAATTCTCCGTCGTGACTCGTTCACCCACAGCGATCCTTTCCCGGAGCCGTCCGAATACCCCTCCCCCCGAAGATTCTTTCCAGGAACTTCCTTTGTTCAGGGACCTATCGATGACATATCGACATTTCCCGTCGAGTCGAGCACGAATCGTCAGTGGTCGGTACCCACCAGCTCGCGTAACGCGGGGACGAGGACACGATCGGCGGGCAGCCAGTCGAGCTCGGCCAGCTCGTCGGCGGGCGACCAACGCAGTGTCCTATGCTCCACCGCGCGCGGCTCCGCCTCACCTTCGCGCAACGTCGCGGCGAACACCCGAAGTACCTTCCCTCCCGGTAAAGGCACGTCGGGCCCCACGCGCTCACCCACGACGACCTCGACGCCGAGCTCCTCCCTGCACTCGCGGCGCACGGCCTCGGCATCGGTCTCCCCGGCCTCGACCCGCCCACCCGGCAACTCCCACAGTCCCGCGAGCTCGGCCGGATACGCGCGCTGCTGTACGAGCAGCAACCCGTCCCGCACGATCGCCGTGCCCACAACGACAGGTGGCACCAGGGCGGTGTCACCGGCTCCGTTCGGTCTCATGAACGCGGAAAACCTCCCGAAAAGCCACCGAAAACGCCGCACCACAGACACAGAAGGCACAGAGTCGGCAAACCGTATCCCGCCGTATCCCGCCGCATATCCCGCTGTCTCCCGCGGCCCCACCGTTCACGCCCCCACGAAAGCCACGCCGTCGACGTCGAGTGACAGAGCCACCCGGTCACCCGGTACGGCCCTGCTGGTCATCGCCGCCACAGCGGCCACCTCCGGCAGGTCCCCGTCGGGTCGCACGGACAGCCGCACGTGGTCGCGGCGATGCACCCGCGCCAGCACCTCGCCCCGCACGGCCGCACCGGAGCCGACCCCGCCGCGATCGTCCCGGCCGAGTTCGACGGCTCGAACCGCTCCCGGACGCAGTCCCACGCACACGTCCCCGTCGGCGACCCCGGGCAGCGACACCTCCCCCAGCGCACACCGCACGCGCCCGTGTTCGGCCCGCCCGGGCAGGAACGTCGTAACCCCGAGGAAGCGGGCCACCCGCTGGTCCACAGGCCCGCGCCACACATCGAGCACGTCACCCACCTGCCGGATCACACCGTCGTCGAGCACGGCGATCCGGTCGGCGAGGGTGAACGCCTCCTCCTGGTCGTGAGTGACCAGCAGTGTGGTCGTCTTGGTGCGCCGCAGTAGTTCGGTGACCTCGATCGCGAGCTGTTCGCGCAGCTCCGCGTCGAGACCGGACAACGGCTCGTCGAGAAGCAGCAACCTCGGCTGCGGCGCGAGCGCCCGCGCCAACGCCACGCGCTGCGCCTCACCACCGGACAGCGCGGTGATCTTGCGGTGTTCGTATCCGGACAGTCCCACCAAATCCAGCAGAGTGCGCACACGCTCTTCCCGCGCGTCGCGTTCCACTCCCCGCATCCGTAGCCCGAACGCGATGTTGCCCGCCACGTCCCGATGGGGGAAGAGCTGGCCGTCCTGGAACACCAAACCGAAGTTGCGGCGGTGCACGGGCACTCCGGAGAGATCGTCGCCGTCCCAGCACACCCGGCCGGTCACCGCGGATTCCAGTCCCGCGATGGCCCGCAACAGCGTCGACTTACCCGAACCCGACGGGCCGAGCAGCGCCAACACCTCACCGTCGGCGATCTCCAGGTGCACGTCCCGCACCGCCACGAAATCCCCGTAACGCACGGTCAGATCGGCGACCGTCAACATGTCAGAACTCTCCCAGCCGTGCGTGCGGCGCACGCACACTTTCGATCAGTGCCGCCACGAGCCCCGTCACCACCATCAACAGAACACAGCCCGCGTAGGCCATGAGGTGGTTCAGCTCGCCGGGGCGGTTGATGAGGTCGGCGATGGCGACGGGCAACGTGGGCGCGTCGGGCCGGGCGAGAAAGCTGGTGGCACCGAACTCGCCGAGCGCGACGACGTACCCGAACGCCGCCGCTGCGACCAACGACCGTGCCACGAGCGGGAAATCGACCTCGCGCCACACACGCACGGGCCCCGCCCCCAGAGTCGCCGCGGCCTGACGTAGCCGTTCGTCCACCGAGCGCAGCACGGGAAGGACCAGCCGCACCACCATCGGGATGATCACCAACGCCTGAGCCAACGGCACCAGCAGCGGTGAGGTGCGTAGATCCCACGGCAGCTCGCCGAGCGTCACCAGATACCCGAAGCCGACGGTGACGGCGGACACGCCGAGAGGCAGCATCAGAACCGCGTCGGTGACCTCCCCCGTCGCCCGAACCCCCCGCTGGGGCGACCGGCGCAACACCACGACGGTCACGGCCGCGAGCACGCCCACGACCAACGCGAGCAGCGTCGCGTCGGAGGCGGTGCGCAACGAGTTCAGCGCCGCGTCCCAGCCCGTGACGTTCAACGCGCTGTCCTGCCCGGAACCGGACAACGCGCGGTACCCGTCCCAGGTCCAGCCCTCCCGGCTCCACACCGAGCGGACCACCAACGCAACGATCGGGGTGAGCAGCAGACCGAGCACCACGACCGCGGCCGCCACCACCCCCCACTCGCCGCCTTCCGGCCTGCGCGCGGCGTGCCGCGCCGACCGCAATCGCGCCGCCGTCTCGTTACGGCGGCGGGCCAACGCGCCGACCGCCAAAGCGGCGACCACGGCGACGAGCTGCACCAGCGACAACGCGGCAGCCCCGGAGAGATCGAGCAGATTCACCGTGCGGAGATAGATCTCCGTCTCCAACGTCCGATACTCGTTGCCGCCGAGCATCAGCACCACACCGAAACTCGTGGCGCAGAACAGGAACACCACGGCCGCCGCCGACGACACGGCCGGCAACAACGCGGGCAGTGTCACCGTGGAGAAAGCCCGCCAACGCGACGCACCGAGCGACCGCGCCGCATCCTCGACCCGCCGGTCGAGCTGCGACCACAGCCCGCCGACCGTGCGAGCCACGACGGCGACGTTGAAGAAGGCGTTGGCCACCACGATGCTCAGCACGCCCCCGTCCGGCCACAACGCGCGAAACGCCAACCCCACCACCACGGCCGGCAGCACGAACGGCACCAGAACCAACGTGCGCACCACCGTGATGCCGGGCAGCCGCACCCGGGCCAGCAGGAACGCGAGTGGGAACCCGGCCAGTACTGCCACCACCGTGGCGGCCAGCGCCTGCGTCACCGTGAACGCGGCCAGCCTCCACGTGGACGCCTCGGCGAGGGCATCGCCCACACCTCCGTCGGCGAATCCGAATCGGATGATCGCGACGACCGGCCAGGCGAAGAACAGACCGAGGAAGGCGACGGGCAGGGCACCGAGCGCGCCGGCCGCCCATACCGAGCCCGAACCGGGCCGAGCGGTCAACCTTCGAGCAGCCCGCGCCATTCCGAGATCCAGCGTTCGCGGTTGTCCTGGACCTGTTCACCGGGCAGCGAAATCGAGTCGCGCGGCATCGGTGCGGCCTGCTCCCACCCCTCGGGCAGGGCCACGCCCTCCCGGGTGGGGTACACGTACATGTTGTTCGCAAGAGTCGACTGGAACTCGTGCGACAGCAGGAAGTCGATCACCTTGCCCGCTTCGTCGGGATGCTCGGTGCCCGCCAACACACCCGCGTACTCGACCTGCCGGTAGCAGGTGTCGAGCAACGCCTTGGTGCGGGGCTTGCCGTCCTGTCCGATCTCGGCGGCGGGCGACGACGCGTAGGACAGCACGATCGGCCGGTCGCCCTCTCCGGAGGAACCGGAGAACTCCTGGGTGTACGCCTCGGTCCAGCCGCTGACGACCTTCACGCCGTTGTCCTTCAGTTCACTCCAGTAGTCGGCCCAGCCGTCCTCGCCGTACTCCGAGATCGTGGCGAACAGGAACGCCAGCCCGGGCGACGACGTGGCCGGGCTCGGCACGACGAACAGGTCCTCGTAGACCGGGTCGGTGAGATCGTCGAGACCGGACGGTTCGGGCACGTCGTTGTCGGCGAACCACTCACTGTCGATGTTGACGCACACGTCGCCGACGTCCACGGCCGACAGCCGCTGCTCCCGGTCGACGGCGTAGCGCTGCGGTCCCCGATCGGCCTCCGGGGAGGTGTACGGCTGGAAAACGCCCTCCGACAACGCCCGGGACGCGAACGTCGAGTCGACACCGTATGCCACGTCCGCGATCGGGTTGTCCTTGGTGAGAACGAGCTTGTTCGTCAGCTCTCCCGCGTCACCCTCCTTGCGAACCTCGATACGCACGTCCGCACGTTGCTCGAAAGCAGCGACCACCTCCTGCGGAACGGCCCAGGACTGGTGCGTGACGAGAGTGACCGTCACCGGCTCGTCCGCCGAGTCGTCCTCGGTCCCGATGACCGTGCATCCCGCCGTGAGGGCACCGGCCGACAGCAGCGCGACGACCGCGCGTAACGACGTTGACAAATGGCCCGGTCCCTGGCCCATTCAGCCTCCTCGCCGTGACCGCGCAGGAGGGCTGATCACCTTCCTGCGTCGGCATGATCCGAATCAGGTGCGAACGGTCGTGGGCCCGCATGC
>JAJYTH010000099.1 GCA_021793175.1 Actinomycetes bacterium | reverse complement strand
CTCGTCCCACTCTGCGGGGTCGAACAGCTCCGAAACCTGGGCATGTGGCACGCCTGGGAGAATAAGCCGTGTGCTTGTCCCGTTCGACACCCCGGCGTGGCGCTGCCGTCGACAGCCGTCGCGGGGAAGCGCCGCGACCGAGGAGGATCGCTGGTGAATCCTTCGACGGCGCAGGCCCGTGTCCTCGTGGACGAGCTCGTGCGCAACACCGTCTCCCACGTGGTGTTGAGCCCCGGCTCCCGCAACGCGCCACTGTCGTTTGCGCTCCACGACGCGGCCGTGGCCGGCAGGCTCACGTTGCACGTGCGTATCGACGAGCGCAGTGCCGCGTTCCTCGCTCTCGGTATCGCCGCCCGCACGGGCCGTCCGGTGGCCTTGGTCTGTACCTCGGGCACTGCGGCGGCGAATTTCCACCCCGCCGTGTTGGAGGCGGACAGAGCGGGGGTGCCGCTGATCGTGCTGACGGCCGACCGGCCGCCCGAGCTGCGGGCCTCCGGCGCGAACCAGGTGATCGACCAACGCGGGCTCTACGGGCCCGCCGTCCGTTACTTCGACGAACTGGCCGTGGCCGAACGCAGGGCGGGGCAGAACGCGTACTGGCGCAGCCAGATCTGTCGGGCCTGGAACGCCGCCTACGGGGAGTGGCGGTGTGGGCCCGTGCACCTCAACATCCCGTTCCGGGAGCCGCTCGTACCCGACGGGGAGGACGATCCCGACGACTGGCCCGAACCGCTCGACGGCAGGCCGCAGGGTGCACGGTGGACGGAGTTGCCGGACTTCGGTGCGCTGCCGTCGTTCGTGGTGCCCTCGGCCCGTCACGGTCTGGTGGTGGCGTGCGACGCGGGGGTGCGGGCCGCGAGCGAGTGGGCGGAGTTGCACGGCTGGCCCGTGGTGTCGGAGACGGGTGGTCTCGGACTGGGTGGGACGACGGCGATCGCGGGCGGCGTGTGGCTGTTGGGGGTGGAGGAGTTCCTGGCCGAGCACAAGCCGGAACAGGTGCTGTGCATCGGCAGGCCCACCGTGTTCCGCCAGGTGCAACGCTTGTTGTCCGACCCGGACGTCGAGGTGCTGGTGGTGCGTCCCGACTCCGACTGGCCCGCCCCCGCACACAATGTCCGGCAGGTGGGTCAGTGGTTCGACGAACCGGCGAAACCGGCCGATCCGGAGTGGCTGACGCGGTGGCGGGAGGCGGACGCGGCGGCCGTCGCGGCGGTGCGGGAGACGCTCGCCACGCAGTCGTGGCCCACCGGGTTGAGCGTGGCGAACGAGCTGGTGGAGAACCTGCCTCCGGAATCACTGTTGGTGGTCGGCTCGTCGAATCCCACGCGTGATGTCGCGCTCGTCGGCGGCCATCGTCCCGATGTGTTGGTGCACCGCAACCGCGGGGTCGCCGGGATCGACGGCACGATCTCCACCGCCGTGGGCGCGGCCCTGGTGCATCCGGGGCCGGCGTACGCACTCGTGGGTGACCTGACGTTCCTGCACGACGTGAACGGCCTGCTCACGGGCCCCGCCGAGAGCAGACCCGACTTGACGATCGTGGTGCTCAACGACGACGGCGGCGGCATCTTCTCGCTGCTGGAACAGGGGGAGGAGCAACACAGCGCGCGGTTCGAACGCGTCTTCGGTACCCCGCACGGGGCGGATTTGTCGGCGTTGTGCGCGGGCTACGGCGTGCCGTACACGTTGGCGTCTTCCCGGGTGGCGCTGCGGGAGGCGTTGCGGCCCGCGCCCGGTCTTCGGGTCGTGGAGGTGCGCGTCGACCGATCGCGGCACCGGGACCTGCACGCGCGGTTGCGTGGAGCCGTGGCGAAGGCGGTCGACACCCGATAGAGGGAGCCCATCTTTCGATCGTATTTGAACAGTGTCGGTTGAACTACTGTTCGTGACATGCGTATCCGAATACGAGCCTGCTTCGGTGGTGTCGCGGCCGGCCTGACCACGGTCCTGCTCGCTTCCACCGCGAGTGCCGCGCCCGCGCCCGGAACTCCCGGAGTCGGGGACCCGTACTACCCCGGTGACGGTAACGGTGGCTACGACGTCACGCACTACGACATCCGGCTGTCCTACCAACCCGACGTCGACGGGTTGTCGGGCACCACCACGATTCTGGCCACAGCGGAAACGGAGCTGTCGAGCTTCAACCTCGACTTCGCCCTGGACATCGACTCGGTGCGGGTAAACAACCGGCCCGCACAGGTGGAGCGCGACGCCTCCGACCCCACCGAGGTCGTGGTCACCCCTGCCGTTCCGTTGGCCGAGGGCAGTCCCATGACCGTTGTCGTGCGATACGCCGACACCCCGTCACAGGTCACTGTGGACGGCCGGACCGCGTGGAAACTCACTGACACGGGCGCGTTGGCCGTCGACGAGCCGCACATCGCCGAGTGGTGGTTCCCGTCCAACGACCATCCCACCGACAAAGCGACCTACGACGTGTCGGTGGAGGTACCCGACGACATCGTGGCGCTGTCGAACGGTGTGCTCTCAAGCCGCAGCAAGGTGCGCGAGGGCTGGACCCGCTGGAACTGGCGCAGCACTCAGCCGCAGGCGACCTACCTGACGTTCCTCGCCGTCGGTGACTACGACGTGCGGGCGAGCACCGCGCCGAACGGCATGCCGGTCGTCAACGCCTACGACACCGGGCTGGGCTCGATCCGGCCCGCGGCTGAGGCCAGCGTGGAACGCACACCCGAGGTGGTCGAGTTCCTGGAGGAGGTGTTCGGCCCCTACCCGTTCGAGGCGCAGGGCGGCGTCGTGACCAACGGACTGGGTTTTGCGCTGGAGAACCAGACCAGGTCGGTCTACGACGCGCGCTTCTTCAGCCAAGGAACCAACATGTCCGTGGTGGTGCACGAGAACGCCCACCAGTGGTTCGGTGATTCCGTGTCGCTGGAGCGGTGGAGCGACATCTGGCTCAACGAGGGCTTCGCCACCTACGCCGAGTACCTGTGGTCGGAGCACATCGGTGAGGGCACCGCGGACGAGCTCGCGCAGTACCTCTACGACTCCATTCCCGCGGACCACGAGTTCTGGCAGGTTCTCCCCGGCGACCCGGGGGCGGACGACCAGTTCCACTCCGCCGTCTACGACCGGGGCGCGCTCGCGGTGCACGCCCTGCGTACCACCGTGGGTGACGAGGTGTTCTTCGAGCTCCTGCGCACCTGGCTGGAGGAAAAGCGGGACAGCCACGGCACCATCGACGAGTTCGTCGCGCTGGCCGAGGAGCTGTCGGGCACACAGCTGGACGAGCTGTTCGAGGAGTGGCTGTTCACGAAGGGCAAGCCCGAGGCTGCCCCGGGCGGCGAGGCGGCCCGGACGACGTCGAGCGGGCCGGTGGCCGAGCCGAAGTCGTACGCCGAGATCGCCTTCACACACGAGCTGCTCGCCGCCCACCACTGAACACGGTCGCTATGCTCGCCGTGTGAAGACCAGCGACACCTCCGAGCACGCCGCCACACCCGGGGCGAGACGCGAACACGCGTTGCGTCTCGGGTCGTGGGCGGTGCTTGGGGTGGCGTCGTTGATCACACTGCTCGGCGTGGTGTTGGTTCTGGGCGCCTTCCGCAACGACCAGGTGATCGCAGAGAACCACGGCACCGCCACGGGGCAGGTCGAGCAGGTGCTATTCGACCGCACCCTGGTTCGTTACGAGACCCCCGACGGCGTCCCGCACAGTCCCGAGAACGGCGTGCTCTACCCGGAGGGGCTCACGCCCGGCGAGCTCGTGCGCATCGAGTACGACACCACAGACCCCGAGCTGGCCAAGGTCGCGGGCCGCACGTGGTTGCTCACGCTGCTGCCCGTCGGGAGCACGCTGTTGACCACGTGGCTGGTGGCCGTGCCGCTGCTGTGGTTTCTGCGCAGGCGGTTGCGAGCGTTGTCGGCGTCCGCCGCCGGAACATCCGTGTAGTGCGATTTCGACGGATTTTCCCGGTTTTCGCGACGTGCCGTGTTACCGGCTAGCGCGGCCGCTACGTGGGGCTCGGGAAACACACTTTAGACTTCCGTCATGGCCCGAGCGAGCCTGGACAAGGACCCAGCCGACGTCGCGGCGATGTTCGACGGCGTCGCCCGACGCTATGACCGCGCGAACTCCGTGATGACGTTCGGTTTTGACCGGCGTTGGCGTGTCCTCACGGGCCGGGTGCTGGACGCCCGTCCGGGAGAGCGGGTGCTCGATCTCGCGGCGGGCACGGCCGTGTCCACCGAGGAGTACGCACGGGGCGGGGCCTGGTGTGTCGCCGCCGACTTCTCGTTCGGCATGTTGCACGGGGGTCGCCACCGCGGTGTGCCGATGGTGGCCGCCGACGCGTTGCGGTTGCCGTTCGCCGACGACTCCTTCGACGCGGTCACCATCTCGTTCGGTCTGCGCAACTTCGTCGACACCAAGGCGGCGCTCGCCGAGATCTTCCGGGTCGTCAAGCCGGGAGGCCGGCTCGTCGTGTGCGAGGTCTCGACACCGACGTTCGCGCCGATCAGGTTCGTCTACCGCAGGTTCGTGCTGCGGCTGATGACGTGGTTCGGCCGTAAGGTGTCGTCGAATCCCGACGCCTACTCGTACCTGTTCGAATCGATGCTGACCTGGCCGGATCAGCGGCGGCTCGCGGAGATCATCGCCGACTCCGGCTGGCGGAGCGTCGAGTGGATGAACCTCACATTCGGCGTGGTGGCCATACATCGTGCGAGGAAGCCGAAGAGCGACTCGTAGACTCGCCGCATGACTTACGACGCCGAGGTCATCGTTGTCGGTGCGGGCCCGGCGGGCTCCACCGCAGCTACCTATCTCGCCCGCGCGGGCGTTGACGTGCTCCTGCTGGAGAAGACGAGCTTTCCCCGCGAGAAAGTGTGTGGTGACGGGCTGACGCCGCGTGGGGTGAAGCAGCTCATCGACCTCGGCATCGACACCAGCCGTGAGGCCGGTTGGATGCACAACAGGGGTCTGCGCATCTTCACCGGTGAGCTGATGCTCGAACTCGACTGGCCCGAGTTGACGTCCTACCCGCCCTACGGGGTCTCCCGCACGCGCCGCGACTTCGACGAACTGCTCGCCAAGACGGCCGTCGAGGCGGGTGCGCGGCTGCTGGAGCGCACCACGGTGACCGGTGCGATCACCGACGAGCGCACCGGCCGTGTCGTCGGGGTGGAGGCGAAGCAGGGATCCGAACGCAAGCCCGTCAGCTACCGCGCGCCTCTCGTGCTGGCCTGTGACGGGGTTTCGGCGCGGCTGGCGCTGTCGGTGGGCATCGAGAAGAACGATACTCGTCCCATGGGGGTGGCGGTGCGCCGCTACTACCGCAGCCCCCGGCACGACGAGGCCTACATCGAAGGTCACCTGGAGTTGTGGGACCGCAGCGATCCCGCCGATCCGAAGCTGCTTCCCGGTTACGGTTGGGCGTTCCCGCTCGGCGACGGCACCGTCAACGTGGGGTTGGGGATGCTGTCGACGTCGAAGTCGTTCCGCAACATCGACTATCGCGGGCTGCTGCGTTCGTGGCTCGGTTCGACTCCTGAGGAGTGGGGCTATAACGAGGACAACGCGGTCGGCCGGATCGGCGGAGCCGGTATTCCGATGGGCTTCAACCGCACACCACACTACCGGAACGGACTCCTGCTGCTCGGTGACGCGGGCGGCATGGTGAGCCCGTTCAACGGTGAGGGCATCGCGGCGGCGATGGAGTCGGCCCGCGTCGCCGCCGAACACGTCGTGCAGGCATTGGCGCGGCCGGAAGGGTCGTCCCGGGAACGTGCGTTGCACGGTTATCCGCAGGCGATCGCCGATCTCACGGGTGGCTACTACCGCCTCGGCAACCTGTTCGCCAAGGCCATCGGGCATCCGAAGGTGATGCGGGTCGCCACCAAGTACGGACTGCGGGTCAAGCCGCTGATACCGCTGGTGTTCAAGGGCCTGTCGGGTTGCTACGAGCACAGGGGCGGCGACGTCGTCGACCGACTCGTGTCGACGTTGTCGAGGATCACTCCGGCGCCGCGCTGACTTTCCGGCCCCCAGTGGGCAACATCACAGTACGGATGTACTCCTA
Source organism: Actinomycetes bacterium (assembly GCA_021793175.1). Taxonomy (GTDB): domain Bacteria; phylum Actinomycetota; class Actinomycetes; order Mycobacteriales; family Pseudonocardiaceae; genus Saccharomonospora. The sequence continues at coordinate 5,676 of JAJYTH010000099.1, read as the reverse complement.
GCATGGCCGCCCCATCGGGGCGGCTTTATGCAGGTCTCACAGGGTGCGTGTCGCAACGCGCTGTGTCATCATCCAGGGTTCCCCGATCCGATTCGCGCGGGGGGCTAGCGACAAGGTGTGAGTTGCGTCTTACACTGCAGCCATGTTTTGTGAATGGCTTCACAACCCCCTCAGGTTGCTTGTGAAGCTATTCACAATCCGGGTTGGTTGCGTCGGGTGTGACAGAGGTGGTTGAGAACACGAAGTAGGGCGGTTCTTACCCACGGCAGTGTGGCGCAGGACCCATAAGGTCTCGCCACGGTAATTGTTCGCAACGTTGCCAGCAGTTGTGACCGTGTCCATTACGCAGCGGCGCGTGAAAGGATGGTGCCGCAGTGAACTCCTCGGTGTCCGCGGTAGAGGTTCTGGCGCAGGAGAGCGCGGATTCCGGCCTCGGCGTTTTCCTGCCACTCGTGTTGCTGTTCGGGCTAGCGCTCGCGTTCGCGCTCTTCTCGGTCTTGCTCGGGCCGCTGCTCGGGCCCAGTCGGTACAACAAGGCCAAGTTCTCCGCTTATGAGTGCGGTATCGAACCGTCGCCACAGCCCCTGACGGGCGGCGGCCGTATGCCCATCGCCTACTACGTCACGGCGATGCTGTTCATCCTCTTCGACATCGAGATGGTGTTCCTCTTCCCCTACGCCGTGTCGGCGGACTTCTTGGGGCTGTGGGGAGTCGCCGCCGTCTCGGTGTTCATCGCGACGTTCTTCATCGCCGACATCTATGTGTGGCGGCGCGGCGGGCTGGATTGGAACTGACGAAGCATGGGTCTGGAAGAGAAACTCCCGAACGGAATCCTGTTGACCACGTTGGAGGGTGTGGTCAACTGGGCCCGTAAGAACTCGATGTGGCCCGCCACGTTCGGTCTGGCTTGCTGCGCCATCGAGATGATGACCACCGGTGGCTCCCGCTACGACATCGCGCGGTTCGGCATGGAGCGTTTCGCTGCCACGCCGAGGCAGGCCGACCTCATGATCGTCGCGGGCCGGGTCACGCAGAAGATGGCCCCGGTCCTGCGCCAGATCTACGACCAGATGCCCGAGCCGAAGTGGGTGCTCGCCATGGGCGTGTGCGCCTCCTCGGGCGGGATGTTCAACAACTACGCCGTCGTGCAGGGGGTCGACCACATCGTCCCCGTGGACATGTATTTGCCGGGCTGTCCACCTCGGCCGGAAATGCTGCTCGACGCGATCCTCAAGTTGCACGCCAAGGTTCAGGACGAGCCCATGGGCCCGCGGCGTGCGGCGCTGCGTGCCCAGAGCGGGAAGCAGACGGAAATCATCCCGTCGTCGATCAAGTACGCGAAGAAGTGATGGGTCATGCCTGACGAGAAGCCGGAGACCGGCGGCGAACTGTCGAGCACCGAGCACAGTGAGAAGGGGTTGCGCCCGCAGGGTCCCGAGCCGGCCAAGCCCGCCGAACCGGTGGTCGCCGGGCGGGAACGCCGAGGCATGTTCGGGGTGTCGGGTACCGGGGACACCTCCGGTTACGGCGGACTCCGCCTGCCCGCGTACTCGCCGCCGCCCGCCGAACGGCCCTACGGCGGCTGGTTCGACGATTTCGCCGACGAGTTCTACGCGGCGCTGTCCGACAACGGGATCCCCGCCGAAGCCATCCAGCAGGTCACGATCGACCGCGGTGAGATCACCTTCTACGTGCGCCGCGAGTACCTCGTGGACGTCTGTCGGACATTGCGCGACGACGAGGGCCTGCGATTCGAGCTGTGCTCCTCGGTGTCCGGTGTGGACTACGGCGTCGACGTTCCCCAGCGACTGCATTCGGTGTACCACCTGACGTCGATGACCTACCGGCGGCGAATCCGGTTGGAAGTCGCGGTGGATGTGGACGATCCACACATTCCGTCTGTTGTGGACGTCTATCCGACGGCCGACTGGCAGGAGCGAGAAGCCTATGACATGTTCGGGATCATCTACGACGGGCATCCCGCGTTGACCCGCATCCTCATGCCCGACGACTGGGAGGGGCACCCCCAGCGCAAGGACTACCCGCTGGGTGGCATTCCGGTCGAGTACAAGGGTGCGGAGATCCCACCGCCCGACACGCGGAGGTCCTACTCATGACCACAAGCGACCGCATCGCCGACGTGAGCACCGGTACAGACACCACGGCGGAGGGCAGCGACAGCGTCGACGGCGCGCCCGACGCCCGCTACGCCGAGCACCGTGACACCACCGAGGGCCGGGTCTACACGGTCGGCGGTGGCGACTGGGACGATGTGTTGGCCGACGCCACCCAGTCCGAGCGCATGATCATCAACATGGGTCCGCAGCACCCGTCCACGCACGGCGTGTTGCGACTCGTGCTGGAGATGGAGGGTGAGACGGTCACCCAGCTCCGCTCGGTGATCGGCTACCTGCACACCGGTATCGAGAAGAACTGCGAATACCGGACGTGGACGCAGGGCGTCACGTTCGTGACACGCATGGACTACCTCTCGCCGCTGTTCAACGAGATGGGCTACTGCCTGGCGGTGGAGAAGCTGCTCGGCATCGAGGTCCCGCGGCGCGCGCAGTTGCTGCGGATCCTGCTCATGGAACTCAACCGGCTGAGTTCCCACTTCGTCTACATCGCCACAGGTGGCATGGAGCTGGGTTCCACCACCGCCATGACGTACGGGTTCCGTGAGCGCGAAGAGGTCCTGCACCTGCTCGAACACCTCACCGGCCTGCGTATGAACCACGCGTTCATCCGGCCTGGTGGGCTTGCGCAGGACATGCCGGACGACTTCGTGGAGAAGGTCACCGAGTTCTGCAAGGTGATAGACAAGCGGCTGCCACTCTACGACAAGCTCTTCACCGGACAGCCGATCTGGCGCAACCGTCTCAAGGGCGTGGGCTTCCTGCCGTTGGACGCCTGCCTGGCCCTCGGTGTCACCGGGCCGGTGTTGCGTTCGGCCGGCGTGGCGTGGGATCTGCGCAAGGTCGAGCCGTACTCCGGCTACGACGAGATCGATTTCGAGGTCCCGACGTCCACCGACGCCGACTGCTGGGCCCGGTACCTGCTGCGTGTCGAGGAGATGCACCAGTCGCTGCGCATCATCCGGCAGGTGCTGAAGATGCTGGAGCCGGGGCCGGTGATGGTGGAGGACCGCAAGGTCGCCTGGCCCGCGCAGTTGTCGATCTCCAGTGACGGCATGGGCAACTCCCTCGAACACGTCCGCAAGATCATGGGCCAGTCGATGGAGTCGCTCATCCACCACTTCAAGCTGGTCACCGAGGGCTTTCGGGTACCGCCGGGCCAGGTGTACTCGGCGGTGGAGTCGCCACGTGGTGAGCTGGGCTTCCACATGGTGTCCGACGGCGGCACCAGGCCGCTGCGGGTCCATGTCAGGGAGCCGAGCTTCGTGAATCTGCAATCGATGCCCGCTATGGCGGAGGGCGGCCTCGTCGCCGACGTCATCGCGGCCATCGCCTCGATCGACCCTGTGATGGGGGGAGTGGACCGATGACCACACCGTCGCAGCAGCCCTCGGAAACGCCGGAGTCCGCGGACCCGTTCGGTCCCGACATCGAGGAGCAGGCCCGCCTGCTCGCGGAGCATTACCCCCAGTCGCGTTCGGCGCTGTTGCCGATGCTGCACCTGGTGCAGTCGGTTCAGGGCTACGTGAGTCAGGAGGGCATCGCCTTCTGTGCCCGGCAGCTCGACCTCACTGAGGCCGAGGTCAGCGCGGTTGCCACCTTCTACACGATGTACAAGCGCAAGCCGTGCGGGCAGCACCTGGTGAGCGTGTGCACCAACACGCTGTGCGCGGTGCTCGGTGGCGACGAGATCTACAAGCGACTGTCCGAGCACTTGGGTGAGGACGGCAAGCCACTCGGCCACGAGGAGACGGTCGGTGAGCCGGGGCAGCCGGGTTCGATCACGTTGGAGCACGCCGAGTGCCTGGCGGCTTGTGACTTCGGCCCGGTCCTGCAGGTGAACTACGAGTACTTCGACAACCAGACGCCGGAGAAGGCGATCGAGCTGGTGGACGCGTTGCGGCGCGGAGAGAAGCCACAGCCGACGCGCGGTGCTCCGCTGACCGATTTTAAGTCGGTGGAACGCCAGTTGGCCGGTTTCTTCCCCGACGACGACGTGTTCCGATCCGATGTGGACTCGCCGTCGCAGGCCGTGGAGACACTGCGCGGCGCGCAGCTGGCCGCGGATCGTGGTTGGACGGCGCCGGCGATGCCGGACAACACTCCCCTGCCGGAGGTGGAGGCGAAATGAGCGACGCTCGTTTCCTGCGTTCATGTAGCCGACAAGGTGCGGATATTCCGCAAGGCACTGTGGAGGCGAAATGAGTGCGGATCCCTTGACTCCGGTTCTGACGAAGCGGTGGTTGTCTCCGCAGTCGTGGCGTCTGGCGACGTACGAGAAGTTGGAGGGCTACACGGCGTTGCGCAAGGCGTTGGCTGGCACGCCGGAGCAGCTTGTGCAGCTCGTCAAGGATTCGGGGCTGCGTGGTCGCGGCGGTGCGGGCTTCCCGGCGGGCGTGAAGTGGTCGTTCATGCCACCGAATGAGGACAAACCGCACTACCTGGTGATCAACGCCGACGAGGGTGAGCCGGGGACCTGCAAGGACATCCCGCTGATGATGGCCGACCCGCACTCGCTCATCGAGGGCTGCATCATCGCCTCCTACGCCGTGCGGGCGCACCGGTGCTTCATCTACGTGCGTGGCGAGGCGTTGCACCCCATCCGCAGGTTGCACGCGGCCGTGCGGGAGGCGTACGACGCCGGGTACTTGGGCAAGAACATCCTGGGGTCCGGGTTCGACCTCGACATCACGGTCCACGCGGGCGCGGGCGCCTACATCTGCGGTGAGGAGACGGCGCTGCTCGACTCACTGGAGGGCCGCCGGGGACAGCCCCGGTTGAAGCCGCCGTTCCCGGCCTCGGCCGGTCTGTACGCCGCGCCTACCACGGTGAACAACGTCGAGACCATCGCCAGCGTTCCCTACATCGTCAACGGTGGCGCCGACTGGTTCCGGAAGATGGGCACCGAGAAGTCGCCCGGCCCGAAGATCTACTCGATCTCCGGGCACGTGGAGAAGCCGGGCCAGTACGAGGCGCCGCTGGGTACCACGTTGCGCGAGCTGCTGGAGATGGCGGGCGGCATGAAGGACGGCATCCCGCTGAAGTTCTGGACACCCGGTGGTTCGTCGACGCCGCTGTTCACCGCCGAGCACATCGACGTGCCGTTGGACTTCGAGGGCGCGGCCGAGGCTGGGTCGATGCTTGGCACCACGGCGGTGCAGGTGTTCAACGAGACGGTGTCGGTGCCGTGGGCCGTGATGAAGTGGACGCAGTTCTACGAGCACGAGTCCTGCGGCAAGTGCACGCCGTGCCGCGAAGGCACCTACTGGCTCGCTCAGATCCTGGAACGCATGGTCGACGGCCGGGGTACGGAGTCCGATATCGACACGTTGCTCGATATCTGCGACAACATCCTCGGTCGGTCGTTCTGCGCGCTCGGTGACGGTGCCACGAGCCCCATCACCAGCGCCATCGAGTACTTCCGCGACGAGTTCGTCGAACTGTGTGAGAAGAACCGGGCGAGCTCGCCCGAACTGGTGGGAGCATCATGACCATCGCACCCGAGGCGGCCGAAAAGGACGAGACTCCGGTCCCGGAGGGA
>JAJYTH010000098.1 GCA_021793175.1 Actinomycetes bacterium | reverse complement strand
TTGATCGGCACGCGCTCATCCAGTTGTGCCTCTACGCGATGGATCGGGCCCGTAGTGGGGGGGTGGCCGAACGGATCGAGCAGGGACTGGCGAACATCGGGGTGCACGCTTTGCGGCCCGAGGGCCAGCGTTTCGATCCGTCGTTGCACGAGGCCGGGGGTGCCGTGCCGACCGATGACCCGACTTTGGAGGGCACGGTGGCCGAGACCGAGGTGGTGGGCTTCGTCGACCACGACCGGCTGTTGCGCGCTCCGATCGTCACCGTCTACACCCGTCGCTGACGCTTCGGCCGAGCGGTCGGACGGGCACGGGGGGATACCACGATAGGGTGTCGCCCCGTGAGCACGGCACCTTCGATCGGCAAGCCGAGCCTGCCCGCACAGGTGAAAAAGGCGCGCGAGTCGCTGCTCGCTCTGCTGCGGGATCTCGATTCACAGGCGGCGAAGTGGGTCGAGGAGCAGCGTGAGGCGAGGACGACCAAGCCGTCGGTCGTCGTGGTCGGTGAGACCAACCGGGGTAAGAGTTCCCTGGTCAACGCGTTGTTGGCCAAGCCGGGGTTGTCTCCTGTGGCGGCGGAGGTGGCCACGGCGACGTACTTGGTTTTCGACCACGCGGACGAGTGGCGGGCACGGGCGTGTTATCCGGGCCAGCTGGCGCCGGTGGAGTTCGGGCTGGACGAGCTCGAACGCTGGGTGAGCATGCGGCACGACCTGCCCGAAGGGCAGTTGCCGCCGCGTTATGTCGAGGTGGACGGCCCGGTTCCGCTGCTGGAGCGCATCAGCGTGGTGGACACGCCGGGGGTGGGCGGGTTGGATTCCGCGCACGGCGAGCTGGCGATGGAGGCGGCGGCGGGGGCAACCGCGTTGCTGTTCGTGGTGGACGCTTCGGCTCCGTTCACCATGCCGGAGTTGCGTTTTCTGACGACGTTGGCCGACCGCGTCGAGACGGTGGTGTTCGCGTTGTCGAAGACCGACCAGTTCCGGGGTTGGCGTCAGATCCTGGAGGAGAACAAGAAGCTGCTGGCCGAACACGCTCCGCGGTTCGCCGACTCCCCGTTCCATCCGGTGTCGGCGCGGATGTTCGAGTTGGCCGGCAAGGCACCCAACGAGCAGGCCGCCGCCATGTTGCGTGAGAAGTCGGGCGTGGCCGAGCTGCAGACGGCGTTGCAGGAGTTGTTGGTGGGCCGCTCGGCGATGTTGGGTGAGGCCAACACGTTGCGGGCGTTGTCGAGTGCGTTGGCCGAGCAGCAGGTGAGGTTGGCGGCCAACGAGCGGGCGTTGACGTCGGGCGAGTGGGAGGCGCGGCAGTTGAGGCAGCGCCGGGACCAGCTCGTCGCCGATCGGCGTTCCTCCACGAAGGGTTGGCAGCTGCGGCTGCGCGGTGAGGTGCAGCGGGCGCGCATAGACCTGGGGCACGAGGTCGGCAGGCGGATGCGGGACGCGCAGGCGTACTTCCGGCAGCGGATCGATGCCGCGGGGCGCGAGGAGTTGGCCGCGCTCCCCCAGCAGGTGGACGCCACGTTGCAGAGCGTGTCACAGCGGGTGTCGGGCCTGCTCGCGTACCGGTTGAACGAGGTCACCGACGCGGTGTTGGCCGACCTGTTCTCGGCGGAGGAGCTGGCGGTCATTCGGTCGCAGTTCGCCCGTGGTGGTGGGCCGCCGGTGGTGTTGCGGCCGCCCGACAGGCGACCGCCGAGCGCCGAGGACAAGTTGCTCGTGTTCATGGGTGTCTCCGGCGGTGCGGGTGCGGCCAAGCTCGTCGCCGCGCCGTTCGTCAGCGCCGCCCTGTTCACGCCCGTGGTGTTGCCGGCCACCATCGTGATCGGCCTCGGTGCGGGTTGGTGGATGGCCCGTACCCGCCGTCACGCCGCCGACAAGCAGCACGCGAAGCAGTGGCTCATCGAGTCGATCGCCGATGCGCGGTCGACGCTCGACCAGTTGGTGTCCGAGCAGCTCATCGAGGCCGAACAACAACTCGCCCTCGCCCTCGACGACGCGTTGAGCCGGCGTATCGAGGCGATCGAGACAGAGCTGAAGGAACTCGACACCACGATCAAGATGGACGAGAAGGAGCGCACGAGGAAGCTCGCGCAGGTGTCGAGGAGGGCCAAGGAGGTCGAGGAGGGGCGGCGACAGGCGGAGCGGTTTTTGGAGCGGATCAGGGCGTTGAGGGACCGGCCGAGGCAGGGGTGACCTGTTGTTCACTTCGACGTCTTGGTTCGGGAACCGAATGTGCCTACGGTGAGTCCTAACACTGAGCAAGCCGCGCTCTGACCGGAGGGGGAGTAACGCCAGTGTGGGTCGAGGAGAGTGGCGGGGCTGAGGTCCCCGGCCCCGAAGGGACGTCGGACGACCTGTTGATCACCGTCGAGGGTGAGCAGTATTCGGCCGAGATCAACCTGGACATCGACGAGGACGGCGTTGCCGACACCGCTGTGATCGAGCACGCGGACGGAACCGCGCAGGTGTTCGTCGACGAGGACGGCGACGGCGAGGCCGACAGCTACTTCATGTTGGACGAGCAGCGGAACGTCGCGGCCTACGCCGAGTACGACGAGGACACCGGTAACTGGGTCGGCGAGCCGGCCGGGAGTGGTGGCGCCGATGCCGAGACGCAGGCCAGCACGGGGGCCACGATCACGGCGGACCTGCCCGATGGTGATGTTGAGGTGGGCCCGGCGACGGTGGACACCGACGAGGACGGTGTCAACGACACGGCCGTGGTCACCACCGAGGACGGCACCACGTTGGCTTTCACGGACGTCGACGGTGACGGTGACGCCGATGTGTTGGTGGAGATCGACGGCGGCGGTAACGCGGTGACCTACGAGCACACCGGTGACGGTGAGTGGGTCGAGGTCGACAGTGTTTCCCCGGCTGGCTCGGCCGGTGTGGGCGATGGGGGTGCCGACAGCGCATGGGGCCGTCCGGAGCCGTTGGAGGGTGTGGCCAGGATCGACGCGACCACCGGCCAGTGGATCAGTCAGAACTGAATTTCGGCTAACGCCCCCAGTGGGATGAAACGGATGATGGGAATCGACCCGGTGTGTTACCGCCGGGTCGTTTTCATTTGTTCGAAAACATCTTTCACACTTGCGCGATTCAGCTAAATCTGAATCGATTCCCTTATCGTTCTTGTGAGAGAAGTGACAGGTCAGGGCTCGGATCGACCTGTGTTGGACCGTTACTCTCGGGGAAACCCAACGCCAGCACACCGCTTCGACGGTGCGGCTTTGAGCCATTCGGTCGCGGCAACGGAGCCCGCATCCGGACTTCTGTCCGGTGTGGGCTCTTGTCGTCGAAGACAGGAGTAGAGATGACTGCAGTAGCCATCCCCGGTCTTGAGAAGGCACCAACGACACACAGTGGCGTGCTCTCCTGGGTACGGGAGGTCGCCGAGCTCACCACGCCCGACCGAGTCGTGTGGGTGGACGGCTCCGACGAAGAGGCCGAACGCATCAATGCCGAGCTCGTCGAGGCGGGCACGTTCGTCCCGCTGAAGGCCAAACCCAATTCGTACTGGGCGGCCTCCGACCCCAGCGACGTCGCCCGCGTGGAGGAGCGGACGTTCATCTGCTCGGAGCGCGAAGAGGACGCGGGTCCCACCAACAACTGGATGGACCCGAAGGAAATGAAGGCCACCATGACCGAGCTCTACCGGGGCTGCATGCGTGGTCGCACGATGTACGTCATCCCGTTCTGCATGGGGCCGCTCGGTGACGAGAACCCGAAGCTCGGCATCGAGATCACCGACTTCGCGTACGTGGTCGCGTCGATGCGTGTCATGACGCGGATGGGCAAAGCGGCGCTCGACAAGTTCATCGCCGAAGACGGCACCGAGCGGGAGTTCGTGCCCGCGCTGCACTCGGTCGGTAAGCCGTTGGAGCCGGGCGAGAAGGATGTGCCGTGGCCGTGCAACGACACGAAGTACATCAGCCATTTCCCCGAGACGCGCACGATCTGGAGCTACGGTTCCGGTTACGGCGGTAACTCGCTGCTCGGCAAGAAGTGCTACTCGCTGCGGATTGCCTCGGTGATGGCTCGGGACGAGGGCTGGCTCGCCGAGCACATGCTGATCCTGAAGCTGATCTCTCCCGAGAACAAGGCGTACTACGTCGCGGCGGCGTTCCCCAGCGCCTGCGGCAAGACCAACCTGGCGATGCTCCAACCGACCATCCCGGGCTGGCGTGCCGAGACGCTCGGCGACGACATCGCGTGGTTGCGCTTCGGTGAGGACGGCAGGCTGTACGCCATCAACCCCGAGTTCGGCTTCTTCGGTGTGGCACCAGGCACCGACTACCACACCAACCCGAATGCGATGCGGACCATCGAGAAGGGCAACACGGTGTTCACCAACACCGCGTTGACCGACGACGGCGATGTGTGGTGGGAGGGCATGTCGGAGACGCCCGAGCACCTGACTTCGTGGAAGAAGCAGGACTGGACGCCCGACTCCGACGAGCCCGCCGCGCACCCGAACTCGCGGTACTGCACGCCAATGTCGCAGTGCCCGATCCTCGCGCCCGAGTGGGACGACCCGAAGGGTGTGCCGATCTCGGCGATCCTGTTCGGCGGTCGTCGTGCGACCACGGTGCCGCTGGTGAACGAGGCTCGCGACTGGCAGCACGGTGTGTTCATGGGCGCCACGATGTCTTCCGAGAAGACCGCCGCCGCTGCGGGCAAGGTCGGCGAGGTGCGGCGCGACCCGATGGCCATGCTGCCGTTCCTCGGCTACCACGTGGGTGACTACTTCCAGCACTGGCTGGAGATCGGCAAGAAGACCGACAGCGACAAGCTGCCCAAGATCTTCTACGTGAACTGGTTCCGCCGTGGCGACGACCGGCGGTTCTTGTGGCCGGGCTTCTCCGAGAACTCCCGCGTGCTGAAGTGGATCATCGAGCGCATCGAGGGCAAGGCGTCGGCCACCGAGACCCCGGTGGGTTTCGTGCCCAGCGCCGAGGACCTCGACCTGGAGGGGCTGAAAGATCCGCTGTCCGACATCCAGGCGTCCCTGGAGGTCGACCCCGAGGAGTGGCGTCAGGAGATCCCGCTCATCGAGGAGTGGTTCGACAAGATCGGCCGGGACAAGATCCCGTCGGAGCTGCTCGATGAGCTGGAGAGGATGAAGCAGCGACTGGACTGAAGTTCGGGCTGAGTCGCATCAGGACATCGGAAGGCCGCTGTTCGCTCGTCGCGAAGGCGGCCTTCCATCATCTTCCGCTCTTCTACCGTGCTCATGTGACAGAAATCGAGTGCAAGCCGTTTCCGTTTCGGTGTGAGCCTGTTTCGATTCACCACGCGCGACGAACTGGCCGACAGGGCACGCCAGGCTGAGCGACTTGGGTACGACTGGGCACGTTCGTACTCAACGCGGGATTCTACAACCCGTTGTTGCTGGCTCGCGACGCCGCGAGGGAAGCCGACATCGTCGGGTTCACGGGTATTTCGTTCCGGCCTTCCGGACCGATTCGTTCGAGACCGTGCTCGTTGCGTTCGTGGTCGTCGAGGTCCGTCCGGGCGGGTGACCGTCGTCGGTCGTCCCACGGTTTCGTGTCGATGTAGCCGGACAACTCTCCGGTAAGCGCAGGAGGGTTGTCCGGAGATGTTCGTGGGTTCGCTGTGTCTGTTGGCGGCCGGTGGCACCATCGCCACCCGCACGACCTCCGAGGGGAGGGCGGTGGCTGCGGACGCGGCCGAGTTGCTGGACGCGGCGAAAGCGTTCGGTGGTGTGGCCGTCGATGACGTCGATGCGCGGGACGTGTCGAGGACGGCGAGCTTCGCCGCCACCACCGCCGACGTGCTCGCGCTGGCCGAGCAGGTTCGGGCCGCGGCGGCGGAGTACGAGGGCGTGGTGATCACCCACGGCACCGACACCATGGAGGAAACGGCCGCGTTGCTGGCGGTCATGCATCAGGGGTCGGTCCCCGTCGTGCTCACCGGCGCACAGCGGCCCTTCGACGACCCAGCGACCGACGGGCCGCGCAACCTCGCCGCCGCACTGCGCTGGGCGGCTTCTCCCGACGCGGTGGACACCGGCGTGACGGTGGTGTTCAACGATCGGGCGTTGCCCGCCATCGGCGTGCGCAAAACCCACACCCTCTCCGTGGACGCTTTCCACGCGCCCGGCAGGGGGCCGATCGGTTATGTCGGTCAGGACGATGTTCGACGGTATGCGATGCCACGGCGGCCGTCGCCGCTGCTGCCGTCCGGCGTCGACGAACTGCCCCGAGTGGATGTCGTCCCGCTGTATCTGGGAGCTGACGCCACCGCGGTCGAGGCCGCGGTCGCGGCCGGTGCGCGAGGCATCGTCCTGGCCGCGTTCGGTGCGGGCAACACCACGCCCGCGATCACCGAGGCCTGTGTGCGGGTGTTGGAGGACGGGATTCCGGTGGCCGTGACCAGCAGGGTCGGGGAAGGGCGGGTCGCCGGGCTCTACACGGGAGGCGGCTGGGACCTCGCCGAGGCGGGTGCCCTCTTCTTCGGTGACCTCTCCCCCTGGCAGGGCCGCATCGTTCTGGCCGCCGCGTTGGCGGCCGAGGGGACGACGGCGGACGTGAGGCGCCGGTGTCGTGCCTGGTTGCAGGAAGCCGGGGCGATCCCTGGGGACGTCGATGGCTGATGTGAGGCGGAGTGGACCATGGCCAAAGAGATTCTCGTTGCGTTCGGTATCGACGTCGACGCGGTCGGCGGGTGGCTCGGCTCGTACGGTGGTGAGGATTCTCCGTGCGACATCTCGCGCGGATTGTTCGCCGGTGAGGTCGGTGTCCCTCGGATGCTCGAACTCTTCCGCAGGGCCGAGATACCCACGACATGGTTCTGGCCGGGGCATTCCATCGAGACCTTTCCCGAACAGTTCGACGCCTGTGTGGCGGCGGGCCACGAGATCGGGGTGCACGGTTACAGCCACGAGAACCCCATCGCGATGAATCGCCAGCAGGAAGCCGCCGTCCTGGACCACTGCATCTCGCTGATCACCGAACGGGCGGGGAATCGGCCGACCGGGTATGTCGCACCGTGGTGGGAGTTCTCGCCGGTGACGAACGAGTTGCTGCTCGAACGTGGAATCAAATACGACCACTCGTTGATGCACCGCGACTTCGAGCCCTACTACGTTCGGGTCGGCGATTCCTGGTCGAAGGTCGACTACTCGCAACCGGCCGACACATGGATGAAACCCCTGAAAAGGGGGAAGGAGACCGACCTCGTCGAGATACCCGCGTCGTGGTACCTCGACGACCTTCCTCCGATGATGTTCATCAAAGCCAATCCGAACAGCCACGGGTTCGTCAGCCCGCGCGATCTCGAAATACTGTGGCGGGACCAGTTCGACTGGGTTTACCGGGAATGCGAGTACGCGGTCTTCCCGATCACGCTGCATCCGGACGTGTCCGGCCGTCCGCAGAACCTGCTCATGCTGGAACGGTTGATCGGACACATCCGCAGCCACGACGGTGTCCGCTGGGCCACGTTCGACCAGGTCGCCGACGATTTCCTTAGTCGTAGGCCTCGCGCTTCGACGACCTGACGAAAAACGGACGGCCGCGTCGGTCAGCCGAACAGGCCGACGATCTGGTCCACGGCGAGGTAGGCGAACAGGACCAGACAGACGGTCAGCAGAGTGTTCGACACCCACCGCGACCTGTCCACGCTCGGCATACGGCGGGAGTTCAGCAGCACCAACAACGTGCCCGCCAGAAACGGCATGAACAACGCGCCGAGGAGACCGTAGGTGACGGTGAGCTGGAACGGCCGGTCAAGGAACAGCAACGCCATCGGCGGGAACGTCAACCACACCAGGTAGGCGCGGAAAACGGGGCTGCGCTCGCCCGCCCGGCGTTCGTAGTCGTCGATGTCCTCTTCGGTGTTCGCCGGTAGCCGCCAGGTGCGCCACCAGTCCGAGAACAACAGGCTCACGCCGTTCCACACCCCGATCAGCGAGGTGAACGACACGGCGAAGAAACCGATGAGGAACGGGATGCGCGCCCAGTGTCCGTAGTCCTCCGCGAGCCGGTCGCCCAGCATCAGCAGGCCCTCGTCGCCGGTCACGATCTCCTGGTGGAGCAGCAGCTCCGAACCGACGATCAGCATGGCGACGACGAAGACGCCGGTGGTGACGTAGCCGACCGCGTTGTCGAGACGCAGCATCGGCAGCCACCGCGAGGAACGCCAGCCCTTCGCCAACGACCAGTAACCGTAGGCGGCCATCGTGATGGTGCCGCCGACACCGCCGATCAGGCCGAGAGCGTAGATCAGCGAGCCGTCCGGAAGGCGGGGAACCAGACCCTTGCTCGCGTCGAGCAGGTTCGGTGTCACGAGCACGGCGGTGCCGACGACCGTGACGAACATGATGGCCACGAACACCGTCATGATCTTCTCGATGACGGTGTAGCGCCCGAACCACACGAGCACGAAGCCGAGCACACCGCAGATGATCGCCCAGTAACGCACGGACAGGCCGGGCACGAGAGCGTTCAGCGGCAGTCCCGACGCCGACATCGCCGTGGCGCCGTAGACGAATCCCCACACGACGGCGTAGGCGCCGAAGTAGACCAGCACCCACCTGCCGAGAGTGCGCCAACCCGCCAGCAGCGTCCGCCCCGAGGCGAGGTGCCAACGGCCGACGGCCTCGCCGAGCGCGAGTTTGAAGACGGTCCCCAGAATCACCGCCCACAGCAGGGTGTAGCCGTAGCGGGACCCGGCCACCATCGTGGCGACGAGGTCACCGGCACCGACCCCCGTCGCGGCGGCCATGATGCCCGGCCCGATCTGGCGCACCCGAGCTCTCCAGTTCTCGGGCACGTCCTCGACCACGTCATGGGGGCACGTGTCGTTCGACATGCGAGCACGCTAGACCGGTGGCGGCCGAGAGGGAATACGGCAAAAGTGCAGTTGATCGTTACTTCGGGGAGTCCTACCGAGGCAGAGGACTGTTTTCGATGCCGCGCAGTGATTTGGTGACGGGTTCTTCGGTCTGCGCGTAGCATGTGAAGTTGTTGAACCCGCGCTGCCACGCCACCTCGTCGGGCCACCGCCACGTGGCCGCCACGTCGCGGCGCTGTGCCCCCAGGTACTCGACCACCGCTTTCTCGCACTCACGCTTCGCCGCGGCGGTGAACTCCTCCTCGCTGGGCAGTGGGTCGGTGGGTTCGCCCATCGGCACCACGGCGACGGCCTCGGCGCGATGGGGTCGGTCGCACGGTTCCGGCACGGGCGGTTCCTCCGACGGCGCCGGCAGCGAGCAGAGGCGGAAGTTGTGCACGCCGTCGCCTTTCAGCGCGCCGCGGATCGACCCGGTGCGCTGTTTGGCTTCGTTGGTGTCGTCGAGTTCGACCACGCCGCAGCGGTACCAGCGTTCACCGCGGGCCCACGCGTCCTCACCCGCCCACAGCAGCCACGCGGACAGGGTGGTGAGGTCGTACTCGTCGCTGCCGAGGTAGTTGGCGGCTTCCTCGCGGCAGGACGGGAACACCGTTTTGAAGATCTCGTCCCGGCCGGGCGGGCCGTCGGCCATCGCCCCGCCGAACGTGCCGGATGCGGTGATCTCGACGGTGTGAGGTTCTTGGCAGTCCACAGGGGTGGGTTCGTTCCCGTTCACGCATTCACCGGGCTCGGCGACGGCGACGGAGTCGGCCTTCGAGTCGGCGGCCTCGGGCGAGTCGGTGGTGGCCGACTGTCCGGATGGTCCGGCCGTCGGTCCGGCCGTGGTGTCGGAGGCAGCGTGATTCGCGGTCTCCGGGGCGGCCGTTCCCCCGACCTGAGCTGTGCACGAGGCCATGGTGAGGGCGGCCAGCAGTGTGGCCCCGGCTAGTACTAACCCCTGTCTCGACATCGGTTCGACTCTATCGAGTGGCGTCGGACATCACTTGGCACCGCCACCCATTCGATACGCGAGTCTGTGGTGCGTCGCTTCGGGCATCGGCACGGACCGGTCTGCGACACCGGAGAAGACATTGGAAACCCCGTGATGCTGCCAGGTCGGGGGTCCGCCAGCATCACGGGGTCATCCGGCTTATCGACCCCGAACCCGGCTGCGTTACACCTGAACACGTTTGTTGTGTGAATCACACTTGGAAGTGTGCGTACAGGTCCATACCGTCCCGTTTCCACCGGTTCGGACCAAGGACCGGAACTGGCGGGCGGGCCTTCGCCTGCGATTCCCTTGGCCGTCACCTTTCCGTGCGACGGTGCGCCGGGAGGTTGATGCACATGTTGCGACAGAGACCGGCTGTCCTCGTGGCCGCACTGGTGATCGCGCTCGCGGGCACCCTCGGCGTTCCGGCCGCCGCGCAGCCGCACCGAGGTGGAGATGACCACTTCGACATCCAGGCGCATCGGGGCGGACTGGGGCTCACCGTGGAAGGCACGCTCGCCGCCTTCTCCCGTGCGATGGAACTCGGAGTCACCACTTTGGAGTTGGACATCCAGATCACTCGCGACGGGCGGGAAGTCATCACACACGATCGCCAGATCAGCGCGGAGAAGTGCCGAGACACGCGTCCCGCGTGGCCGGGCGACCCGCAGTACCCGTACGTCGGCTCCTACATCAAGGACCTCACGTTCGCGCAGGTACGCACGCTCGACTGCGGCTCGCAGCGGCTGCCGGATCACCCCGACCAGGAGCTCTCCCCGGGAGCGAGGATGCCGACGTTGGCGGAGTTGTTCCGCCTCGCCCGGCAGCACGGCGCCCACTCGATCAGGTTCAACATCGAGACCAAGGTGGAGGCGGCGGCCCCCCACGAGACCGCGCCACGTGAGTGGTTCGTCGACCGGGTGATCCGGGAGGTCGCCCGCTCGGGCTTCGCCCGCAACGTGACCATCCAGAGTTTCGACTGGGGCGCACTGATGCAGGTGCGGCAGAAGGCGCCCTGGTTGCCGGTGGTGGCGTTGAGCCAACCGGAGTTCCTCGAAGTGGGACGACCCGGCGCCTCGCCGTGGCTCGGTGGTCTTGACATCGACGACTTCGGCGGTAGTCCGGTGAAAGCGGCGGCGTCCTTCGGAGCGTCCGCGTTGTCGCCGGTGCACGGCAACCCCCAAGGTGGGTCCGTCGAGGACGACGACTACGAGCCTTTCACGACGAAAGAGCTGGTCGACGAGGCGCACGCGGCCGGTATCAAGGTCATCCCGTGGACGGTGAACGACAAGGCCACTATGCACAAACTCATCGACGACGGGGTGGACGGGATCATCGCCGATTACCCGAACCGGCTACGCGAGGTCGCGAAGGAAAGGGGATTCACCCTGCCCGAGTCGTACCCACTGCGTCCTCGGCGCGGATGAAGACGGTCGGGAGTGGGTAGCTACCAGACGGTGAGTTCCCAGACCGGACTTCGAACAAGGAGGTCACATGATTCTCCGTCGGGTGGCACGCCCACTCCTCGCCTCGATCTTCATCTCGGGCGGCATCAACGCGTTGCGGCAGAAGGAGGCCCATACCGAGGCCGTCAAGCCGTGGTTTCAGAAAGTCGCCCGCAAGACCATGGGAAACAAGACCGGTGACCCAGCGGATTCGCTGCCGGCCGACCCGATGACGCTCGTTCAGGTGGATGCGGCGGTGAAGGTCGCCGCGGGCACCATGTTGTCGTTCGGTGTCCTGCCCCGGATCTCGTCGATGATGTTGCTGGGCAGCCTGATCCCCACGACATTGGCGGCGCACTCCTTCTGGGAGTACGAGGACGCGGAGCAGCGGCAGCAGCAGACCGTCCAGTTCCTCAAGAACGCGGGCCTCGCGGGTGGACTGTTGCTGGCGATCGCCGACACGGGTGGCAAACCTTCGCTCGGTTGGCGGGCGCGTCATGTGGCCGAGGGCGCGAGTCACCAGATGCAGGGTGCCGCGGGGACCGTGCAGCGCAAGGCCGGGAGGGCGGCGACCAAGGCCGCCAAGGCGAGCAACAAGGTGAGCGGCAAAGCGGGTAAGACCGTCGGCATGGTGGGAGGCACCGCCAAGGGCAAGGGCAAAGCCGCCAAGGCGATGAAGAAGTCGGCGAGGATGGCGACGAAGCCCGCCAAGTCCGCCATGCACTCCAAGCGGCACCGCGGCCGGATGCCG
>JAJYTH010000097.1 GCA_021793175.1 Actinomycetes bacterium | reverse complement strand
CAGTCCAGCTACGTGCCGTTCACGTCGGCGCAGGCCAGTGGGACCGCCGACATCAAACTCGTCGCCGACGCGGTGTCCGCAGCCCCCGACACCTTCGTGCTCGTCGCGAAGGAAGGCGGCCCGGTCCAAGATGTCGAGGACCTCGAAGGCAAGAAGATCGCGGTATCGGCGCCGAAAACCATCTCGGACACCATCGTCAAGTCGTTCATGGCGGCGAACGGTTTGGACCATGAATCCGTCACCTGGGTTCAGACGTCGTTCCCGGACATCGCCTCGGCCGTGGCCAACGGTCACGTGGACACCGGTCTGCTCATCGAACCGTTCCTCACGATGGGCGCGGAGGAACACGGCGTGACACCGATCGCGGACGTCGCGACGGGTCCGACGCAGGACATGCCTCTCGCCGGTTACGGTGCCCTCGCCGAATTCGTGGAGAAGAACCCGAAGACCGTAGCCGCATTCCAGCGCGCGATGGAGCGGGCCACCGAGGACGCCCAGGATCGGGAAGTGATCGAACCCGTTATCCAGGAAACCGCGGGCATCGACGCCGCCACGGCATCGATGGTGAGCCTGCCCAACTTCCACTCGGCCCTGGACGCTTCGAGAATTCAGAGAGTCGCCGACATGATGCTGGAGTTCGGCCTGATCGATGAAAAGGTCGACGTCGAATCGATGATCGTCAAACCGAACACGGACTGACGTGCGTCCTTTCATACGTAACATCGCCGGCCTGATCGCCTTCCTGGTTCTCTGGGAACTGGTGATCAGGCTCGGCGTGATCGCAGAGCAAGATGTTCCGCCCGCCTCGGTCGTACTGACCAGAATCGTCGAACTGTTCGGGCAAGAGGAATTCCTGCGCGATGTGATCGCCAGTGTCCTGGCGTGGCTGATCGCTCTCGGCATCGCGGTGGCGATCGCCGTTCCGTTGGGCCTCGTGCTGGGAAACTTCCCCTATGTCCGCATGGCGACCCGGTCGGTCGTCGAGTTCCTCCGGCCAATCCCTTCGGTGGCGCTGATCCCTCTGGTTCTGGTGTCGATCGGTGGCGGCCCTGAGGCGAAGATCATACTGGCGATCTACGCCGCCGTGTGGCCGATTCTCTACAACACCATCTACGCCTTCGACGAGATCGATCAGCTGCTCATCGACACCGCGCGGTCGTGCGGTGTCAGCAAGGCCGGTGTTCTCACCACGGTGGCGTTGCCGCACGCGGCTCCGTTCGTGTTCACCGGCATCCGCATATCCGCCTCGGTGGGACTGATCGTCATCGTCAGCACGGAATTCATCGCGGGTTCCAGCGCCGGGCTCGGCAGTTTCATCCTGCAGGCCGCGCACGGCGCGGGACGGACCGACCTGGTGCTCGCGGGCACCGTGGTGGCGGGTTTGATCGGCTATCTCGCCAACGAGGGTCTGGAGCGGCTCGGCGGAAGACTGTTCAAGTGGCACAAAGCGACCACGGCGGAGGTGGCATGAGCAGGACCGTGGGCGTCGTCAAGAGCCTCTTGTTGAAGTGGTCGCTGGCCATCGCGTTGGTCGTGCTGTGGGAGCTGGCGACGCTGGCGGCGGAGAGCCCCTTCTTCCCCCGCCCCACGCAGATCGTCGCCTCGATCTTCGACGTGTTCTTCTCCGGACCTGCGTCGCAGCTGTTCCTGGCGGAGACCGTGTTCGAGGACGTGCTGCCGAGCCTGGGCAGGATCTTCGGCAGTTGGGCGATCGCCACGGTGATCGGTGTGGCGCTGGGGACGGCGCTGGGCCGTTCGCAGACGGCACTGGATTACGTGGGACCGTTGCTGTCCTTCATGCGTGCTGTTCCGCCGCCCGCACTGGTCCCGGTCTTCATGGTGTTGTTCGGCATCGACAACACCATGAAGGTCGTGACGATCGTGTTCGGCGTGGTCTGGCCGATCATCCTGAACACGATCGACGGTGTCCGCTCGGTGGGACCGCTGCAGCAGGAGACGGCACGGTCCTTCCGCACTCCCCGGCACTACTGGATCACGATGGTCGTGTTGCCCGCGGCCATGCCGAAGATCTTCGCCGGGCTGAGGCTGAGTCTGTCGTTGGCTCTGATCCTCATGGTGATCGCGGAGATGGTCGGGACCACCAACGGAATCGGGTTCCAACTGATCCTCTCGCAGCAGAGTTTCGAATTCACGACGATGTGGACGTGGATCGTGCTGCTCGGAGTGTTGGGCTACGGCCTCAACGAGTTGTTGCTCGCCGTGGAGCGCAAGGTGTTGGCCTGGCAACCCACGAACGGCACCGCGGACACCAAGACGACGGGAGCGTGACATGGCAACAATGCTGGAGGTGTCCGGCCTCTACCACCGCTACGGCAGCGGTGACGGCGCGCACCTCGCGGTGAACGATTTGACCTTCACCGTGGAGACCGGCCAACTCGCGTGCATCGTGGGCCCCTCGGGCTGCGGCAAGTCGACGATGCTTCGCTGCATCTCGGGGCTCATCAAGCCCTCGGGTGGGGACGTCTCGTTGCAGGGTGCCCCGGTGGACGGTGTTCCGGAAGACCTCGCCGTGGTGTTCCAGGACTACAGCCGTTCGCTGTTCCCGTGGCTGACGGTGCGTAAGAACGTGGAGTTCCCCTTGCGCTGGCGCGGCATCGGCAAGGCCGAACGCAGGAAGCGGGCGGAGGAGGCCCTGGAGTGGGTCAACCTTCCCGGTGTGGGCGACAAGTATCCCTGGCAGTTGTCCGGGGGTATGCAGCAGCGGGTGTCGATCGCTCGTGCGCTGGCCCGCAGGCCCGCGTTGCTGCTGATGGACGAGCCGTTCGCGTCGGTGGACGCGCAGACGCGCTTCGAACTGGAGGACCTGCTGCGGCAGGTGCAAAGGCAGAACGAGAGCACCGTGCTGCTGGTCACCCACGACATCGACGAGAGCGTCTACCTCGGTGACCGGGTGTTGGTGCTGTCGAAGTCCCCGGCCACGATCGTGGCGGACCTGACGGTGGATCTGCCCGGCGAGCGGGACCAGATCACGACTCGGGAGTCGCCGGAGTTCGTGTCACTGCGCGCGGAGGTCGCTCGCCTGCTGCACGGCGGAGCCAAGGCCCCGGCCGAGCTCGCGGGCAGCTGAGGAGGTCGGTGCGGCGGGGTCGGTCAGTCGGCGCGAGCGTGCCGACCCCGCTGCACGCCTCGTTGTAGGCTCGTCATCCGCTCCCGCACCGCTTCCGGTGAGCGGTTGACCGGTGGCGGGCGTTCCCCACGACGGTCGATGACACCGTGTCTGGGTGGATACGGCCTGGGCACGGTGTCTTTGTCCTCTTCGGACAAGGCCGAGGCGATCGG
Source organism: Actinomycetes bacterium (assembly GCA_021793175.1). GTDB lineage: Bacteria > Actinomycetota > Actinomycetes > Mycobacteriales > Pseudonocardiaceae > Saccharomonospora. The sequence continues at coordinate 9,033 of JAJYTH010000097.1, read as the reverse complement.
CGGAGCCGTCGATGTCCTGGAGGTGAATTCGGCGCCTCCGACACCGGTGCCGACCGGTTCGCCCGGGTCATCCGGGTCTTCCGGCCACACCACGTCCTCCGCGCGCGGGGTGACCGCGTCGGGGAACCATCTGGACAGCAGTGCCTGGTATGCGGGCAATCGGTCGGTCGGGACCTCTTCCTCCAGGGCGGCCGGGTGTTGTTCGTCGTCGTCCTGCGTCGGCCAAGCCGGTTGCGCGCCCAACTCGACCGTCGTTCTCCTCGGTCGCTTGGGCTCCGGTGCCCCGGCGTCGAGCACGCTGCCGATCGAAGCCGACTCCGGTTCCGGACTCTCGTCGGCGCCGGATTCGATGGACCCCATGGACCCCATGGACCCCATGGCCCAGGCCTCGCCGTCGGCTGTGGCCGACTCCGCGCTGCCGGTGTCCGGAACGTACGGGGCTTCCGGTAGGTCGGTGGGCTCGACCTCGGGTGCGGACGGCACGAACTGTTCTTTCGACGCCGAGGGCGCGGGCAGTTCGATGGGCTCGGGCGTGTTGTACTCCACGAGGCCGGCGGGGACGAGCACGGTCGCGGTGAGCCCGCGCGGCTCGGCCGCGGCGAGTCGGACCCTGATGCCGTGCCGGGCCGACAGTCTGCCGACCACGTACAGCCCCATCCGTCGTGACACCTCGACGTCCACATCGGGTGGGTCGGCCAACCGTGCGTTCGCCCGCCGGATCTCCGTGCCGGGCATCCCGGCTCCACGGTCGGTGATCTCGATGCGCCACTGCCGTTCCTTCGTCACCGAACTGACGACCGTCACCCGCTCCGACTCCGGCGAGTACGCGGTGGCGTTCTCGAACAGCTCCGCGATCACGTGGATGAGGTCGGCCGCCGCGTCACCGCGGACGGACAGCTCGGGCGACGCCTCCACCGAGATACGCCGGTAATGCTCCACTTCGGACAGTGCTGCGCCGATGACCTCGGAGGCGGGGACCGACCCCGGCAGCGGCCGTGCGGCGTCCTCTCCCGACAACACCAACAGGTTCTCGCTGTTACGACGCATCCGGGTGGCGAGGTGGTCGAGCTCGTACAGGCCATCCAGGATGTCCGGATCCTGCTCGTGCTCCTCCATGCGGTCGAGCACGGTCAGTTGGCGTTCCACCAGGTCCTGACTGCGTCGGGAGAGGTTCACGAACATCGAGTTGACGTTCTCCCTCAGCATGGCCTGCTCGCCGGCCAGTCGCACCGCCTCGCCGTGGACGGCGTCGAACGCTCTGGCCACCTCGCCGAGCTCGTCTCGTGTGTAGACCGGCACCCGCTCGATGGCCCGCGTGTAGATGTGCTCGGGAGTGGGGTGTTCCTCGGTGAGGATGTCGTCCACCGCGGCGGGCAGTTTGTTCTCCGCGACATCGAGTGCGGAACTGCGCAACGTCCTCAACGGCCGGAGCAGCGAACGGGTGATCACCACGGCGAGGATCGCCGCGAACAGCAGCGCTCCCAACACCACCCCCGCGTCGGTGCCCGCCGAGCGCCGCGCGTCGGCGGCGAGGGCGTCCGCCCGTTCCTGCAGTTCCACCAACAGCGCGTCCTGGATCTTCCGGACCAGGTTGATGGTGTAGGTGGACGAGGTGTCCCATTCCTCGGCGGAAAGCCCGTCGAGCGTGCTGTCGGTCTCGGCGCGGGTCAGCACGGATTCCACGATGCCGTTGCCGAGATCCACCACGAGGCCGATCACCGTGTCGGTGTACATGCGCTGCTGGCGCGGGGTCGCCAAGGACATGAACTCGTCCTTCGCGGCGTCCAGTTGCGCCTCGACGGCCAGTAGCCTGCGTTCGATGTCCTCCGACAAACTGCCCTGGGCCAGGATCTGCGCGATCACCGCGCGCCTGATCGACATCTCGTTCTTCACCTTCGCCAGGGCGTTGGCGGCCAGTCGGCTTCCGGCGAGTTCGTCGTCGACGGCGTTGGACACGAACGACTCGCTGACATCGAGGACGTCCGAGACGAGTCCGCTGTACGACCGAAGCAGCGCCTCCGGGGGCAACGCGGTGTTCTCGCTCGCGTATCGCAGCCCGGTGAGGATGTCGAGTTCGTCGAGGATGCGTTCGAACGCACGCTGTGTGTCGGGTGCCAGCGCGTGCGCCGAGCTGTTCAACGTGCGTTCGAACGTCCCCACGGCGGAGTCGACCTCCGTCCGCTGTTTTTTGAGCTCGGCGGGTGATCCCCTCCTGTCCTCGGCGACGTAGCGGACGGCGAGGTCCCGTTCCCGTTGGAGCTGGTGCACCACTTCGACAACGGTGGCCTCGACCCGCACTCGCTCGGCCCGTTCCGCGAACGTCCTCGCCCTGTCCAGGTCGTCTGTGGCCCGCAACGTGACGAGCACCAACACCGCCACCGAGGGAATGAGCAGCATCGCCACCAACTTGGTGCGCAGCCGCCAATTACGGACCCGCCACCGGCCCCCCGCGTGTTCGACGATCGCCGCATCGTCCTTGTCTGGACGCTCACTGCGACGAGTCACCTGGGCTTCCTTCGGTCATCTGCGGCCGGCCGGGTCATCCGCTTCGAAAACATCTGGAGAGTAACCGCATCCACTCCAATCCAAAGGACGCCCGTGCCCATGGCAGGGTTGCCGGCGATGGTATTGCCTTGATCGCCTTAAGCTCCACACATTGTCGGGTTTCGCCCTGTGATCTGGGAGGCGGCCGGTGCGAACTCACGGGCGTGTGCTTTTCGTCCTCACTGTCGTTTTACTACTCAGCGCATGCTCGGTGTTCACCGAAACGGTGGACGACGATCGTTTCCGACCGGAAACGGAGATACTCCGAATAGGTGTGGGTAATGCCGTGGAGACCGCGCCACTGCGCCTGGCCGTGTCCGAGGGCCTGTTCCACGACGAGGGTCTGCGGGTGGAACTCATGGAGCTCTCCGAGGAGGACAACGCAGTGGCCCTGTTGACGAACGGTGAGGTGGACATCGTGTCCGCCGGCGACGTCCACCTGCTCTCGGCGGCCGCCGAAGGAGTGAAGCTCCAATTGCAGGGTGAGGCATATGTGGCCGGGTCCGGTTCCATGGCACTGGTGACTCTGCCCGAATCGCATTACACGAGCCTCAGCGAACTTCCGGCCCCCCGAATCGCGGTGCCGACGCAGAACGGGCTCGGAACGCTGACGGCGAGATCGGTTCTCGAGTCCGCCGGCGTCGACCCGAACATGATCACTTTCGAAGTGGTGCCGTTCGAGCGAATGGTGAACGCATTGCGTTCAGGACAGGTGGACGCGGCTTGGCTGAGCGAGCCATATCTCGCGGAAGCCCAGAAGGAACACGGCGCCCGGGTGCTGGCCGACTGCGCACACGGTGCCACGGAAACTTTCCCCATGTCGGCGTATGCGGCCACCGAGGAATTCGCCACCCGGAACCCACAGACTCTGGCACTGTTCCGTCAGCTGCTGGAGAAGGCCCAACAACGAGGTTCGGACACCGGGGTCATCCGCCGGTCGCTGCCCCAGCTCGCCGACGTGGACGAGGTCACGGCGGCACTCGTGTCCCTGGGCACCTACCCGCACTTCGCCCACGCCGAACGCCTACAGCGCGTAGCCGATCTCATGCACGGCTCCGGTCTGCTCTCCCAGCGACTCGATGTGACCTCACTCGTGCCGGAACGGGAAATCTCCTGACCCGAGCACGTATAAAGGAGGACGTGACTGATGGCCCCCTGATCGTCCAGTCGGACAAGACGGTGCTGCTCGAGGTCGACCACGAGCTCGCCGAGGACGCGCGCATCGCCATCGCGCCGTTCGCCGAACTCGAACGCGCCCCCGAACACGTCCACACCTATCGGGTGACCCCGCTGGCGCTGTGGAACGCGCGCGCGGCCGGGCACGACGCCGAGCAGGTCGTCGACGCCTTGACCACGTACTCCCGCTTCCCCGTGCCTCAGCCGCTGCTCATCGACATCGTCGACACGATGGGCCGGTTCGGCAGGCTCCAGATCCAGAACCACCCGGCGCACGGCCTGGTGATGACCACCACCGACCGCGCGGTGCTGGAAGAGATCCTGCGGAACAAGAAGATCAGCCCGATGCTGGGCTCCCGCATCGACCCGGACACCGTCGTGGTGCACCCGTCCGAACGAGGACGGCTGAAGCAGGCGTTGTTGAAGGTTGGCTGGCCCGCCGAGGACCTCGCGGGCTACGTGGACGGCGAGTCCCATCCGATCTCGCTGGAGGAGAACGGCTGGACGCTGCGCGACTACCAACGCCAGGCGGCGGACGCGTTCTGGGCGGGCGGCTCCGGCGTGGTCGTGTTGCCGTGCGGCGCGGGCAAGACCCTGGTCGGGGCGGCCGCGATGGCGCAGGCCCAGGCCACCACACTCATCCTCGTCACCAACACGGTCGCGGGCAGGCAGTGGAAACGCGAACTCGTTGAACGCACCTCGCTCACCGAGGACGAGATCGGCGAGTACTCGGGCGAGAAGAAGGAGATCCGCCCCGTCACCATCGCCACCTACCAGGTCATCACCCGCCGCAGCAAGGGCGAGTACAAGCACCTCGAACTGTTCGACTCCCGCGACTGGGGCCTCGTGATCTACGACGAGGTGCACCTACTGCCCGCCCCGGTGTTCCGAATGACCGCCGACCTGCAGTCCCGCAGGCGGCTCGGCCTCACCGCGACGCTGGTGCGCGAGGACGGCCGTGAGGGCGACGTGTTCTCCTTGATCGGCCCGAAGCGTTACGACATCCCCTGGCGCGACATCGAGGCCCAGGGCTGGATCGCACCCGCCGAATGCGTCGAGGTCCGGGTCACTCTCACCGAGGCCGAGCGTCTCGCCTACGCCACCGCCGACAGCGATGAGCGCTACCGCCTCGCCTCCACCGCGCACACCAAGACCAAGGTCATCTCCTCGATCCTGGAGAAGCACGCGGGTGAGCCCGCCCTCGTCATCGGGGCTTACCTCGATCAGCTGGAGGAACTCGGCGCGGAACTCGACGCCCCGGTGGTGCAGGGCTCCACAAGGAACAAGGAGCGCGAGGCGCTGTTCGACGCCTTCCGCAAAGGCGAGATCGACAAGCTCGTGGTGTCGAAGGTCGCGAACTTCTCCATCGACCTGCCCGAGGCGTCGGTGGCCATCCAGGTGTCGGGCACGTTCGGCTCCCGCCAGGAGGAGGCCCAGCGACTCGGCAGGCTGCTGCGACCCAAGGGCGACGGGCGGCAGGCGCACTTCTACTCCGTCGTCTCCCGCGACACCGTCGACACCGAGTACGCCGCCCACCGCCAGCGCTTCCTCGCCGAGCAGGGCTACGCCTACCACATCGTCGACGCCGACGACCTGCTCCGACCGCTGTGAGCCGGCAGCGGTAGCCGCGCTACTTCGGTGACCTCGCCGGCCAGGAGAACGAGTGGACCGCAAGCAGGAGGATTAAACGTTTGACCGGGCGTTCGACCTGGTGAGAGGAGACAAGGGATTCCGAACACCCACACCGAAGTCCGCATCGGTACGTCAGGCTGGGTATATCCCACCTGGCGAGGGGTGTGCTACCCGAAGACGCTGCCTCGACGACGAGAGCTGGAATACCTGTCACACCGCTTGAACACCGTCGAGATCAACGGCTCCTTCTACTCCCTACAACGCCCGGAACGGTATCTACGGTGGAAGAACGAGACACCGGATGATTTCCGGTTCTCGGTCAAAGGCAGCCGATTCATCACGCACATGAAGCAGTTGCGTGATGTGGAATCGGCGCTGGCGAATTTCTTCGCCTCCGGCGTCCTCGCGCTCGAGCACAAACTCGGTCCGATTCTTTGGCAACTGCCGCCGCGTTTCGTCTTCGACGCCGAGCGGCTCGGCCCGTTCTTCGAGCTCCTGCCACGCAGCACCGGCGAAGCGGCCGCACTCGCTCACCGCCACGACGCCAAGGTGACTTTCCAACCACACACCGACATCGAGGCCGACCGCCCCCTGCGGCACGCGCTCGAAGTGCGCCATCCCAGTTTCACCGATCCCCACTGCTCCCGGCTGCTGCGGGCCCACGACGTCGCGCTCGTCGTCGCCGACACAGCGGGCGCATGGCCGCACGTGGAGGAGTCGACGGCGGATTTCGTGTACGCCCGGCTCCACGGTGACACGGAGATCTACACCAGCGGCTACACACCCACCGCACTCACCGGGTGGGCCCACAAGATCGCGCGCTGGCGGGATTCAGGTCTCGATGTCTATGTGTATTTCGACAACGACAGAAACGTGAAAGCGCCCGGCGACGCCATGGCATTGGCCGCCGAACTCGGCGTCCACCATGCGCCGCCGGGCGCCTGAGCACTTCCGAAGCGTTCGGCACCGGGTCAGACGCCCGCTGCCTGCTTGCTGTGCACCCCCTCGGCGATCTCTTCCACCAGCTTCGAGCAGAACGCCGGCAGGTCGTCGGGCTTGCGGCTCGATACCAGCCCGTTGTCCACGACGACTTCCTCGTCGACCCATTCCGCGCCCGCGTTTCGCAGGTCGGTCTGGAGGCTGGGCCACGACGTCATCCGACGGCCGCGTACGACATCGGCCTCGATGAGGGTCCACGGTCCGTGGCAGATCACCGCGACCGGCTTCTGCTGGGTGAAGAACTCGCGAACGAAGCTCACCGCGTTGGAGTCGGTGCGCAGAATGTCCGGGTTCGCGACGCCTCCCGGCAACACGAGCCCGTCGTAGTCGTCCACCGTCGCCTCGGTGACAACCTTGTCGACAGTGAAGGTGTCACCCTTGTCGAGGTGCTTGAACGCCTGAATACTGCCCGATTTCGTGGAGATCAGCTCCGGGCGGCCACCGGCCTCCTCGACCGCCTTCCAGGGTTCGGTCAACTCGATCTGTTCGGCACCTTCGGGTGCCACCATGAAAGCGACTCGACGGCCAGTAAGTGTGTCTGCCACTCTCATCCCCTCCTTCCACACTCGGAATCCGCTCCAGGAATACCCACCACCCGAAAGGATGAAACATGCCTACTGGGCGTGCAGCGTGAACGAGATCGGTGTTCACGGCCGCTACCCCGCGACTATCCCGAGACGAGGTGCGTGGAAAGCGGAATCACCGAAGCGGTGATGGCGAGACTCACGAGGTCGAAGGCGATGCCGGTCCTGATCATGTCTCGCATGGGCAATCTGCCCGTCCCAGCACCGACATGCTCGGCAAGGCGATGTCACCGTTCCTGCTGCGGCCGGCCACGGAGTTCGTCAAAAACGAGCCCACCCACGCGGGGCCACGAGTTCATCTTCGTACACAGTGGAACGATCGAACTGCACTACGATGGCACGGAATTCACCCTCGAAAGCCGGCGACAGCGCCTAGCTGGACGCCCCCGCACCCACCGCCTGCGCAGCACAGCCAAGCCGGAAGCACAGGTCATGATCGTCACCTCGACCTACAGCCCTTAGGTCGAGCACCCTGCGGCCACCCTCGGGCTCCTCACCCACCCCGCGACCCGTCGGCGCGAAAGTCGGCCCGTGCACACCACGACGAAGGCCACTCAGGTCGAACCGGGCCGCTAAGCCTCGGCGACAGCGCGGGCCCTCCGGAAGGCTCCACGTCGTGGCCTGATGCACACGACTACACAACCTGCGGACACGGCTACACAACCTGCGGACACGCAAAAGGCCCGGCACCCTTTCGGGTGCCGGGCCTTTTGGGCCTATGGGGCAGGAATCACATCATGCCTTCCATGCCACCCATGCCGCCGGCCGCGTCACCGGCCTTCTCCTTCTCCGGCTTGTCCGCGATCACGGCTTCCGTGGTCAGGAACAGCGCGGCGATGGAGGCGGCGTTCTGCAGCGCCGAGCGCGTGACCTTGGCCGGGTCGATGACGCCCGCGGCCACCAGGTCCTCGTACTCGCCCGTGGCGGCGTTCAGGCCGTGGCCCTGCGACAGGGTCTTGACCTTCTCCACCACGACGCCGCCTTCGAAACCCGCGTTCACAGCGATCTGCTTGAGCGGGCCCTCGACGGCCACCTTGACGATGTTGGCGCCGGTCGCCTCGTCGCCCTCGAGCTTGAGGCTCTCGAACGCGGTCTTGGACGCCTGGAGCAGGGTCACGCCACCACCGGCGACGATGCCCTCCTCGACAGCGGCCTTGGCGTTACGCACCGCGTCCTCGATGCGGTGCTTGCGCTCCTTGAGCTCGACCTCGGTGGCGGCGCCGGCCTTGATGACCGCGACACCACCGGCCAGCTTGGCCAGCCGCTCCTGCAGCTTCTCCCGGTCGTAGTCGGAGTCGCTGTTCTCGATCTCGGCGCGGATCTGGTTGACCCGGCCCTGGATCTGGTCCGCGTCGCCGGCACCCTCGACGATGGTGGTCTCGTCCTTGGTGACGACGACCTTGCGGGCCTTACCCAGCAAGGAAATGTCGGCGTTCTCCAGCTTGAGGCCGACGTCCTCGGTGATGACCTGGCCGCCCGTGAGGATGGCCATGTCCTGCAGCATCGCCTTGCGACGGTCACCGAAGCCCGGAGCCTTGACGGCGACGGACTTGAAGGTGCCGCGGATCTTGTTGACGACCAGGGTGGCCAGAGCCTCGCCCTCGACGTCCTCGGCGATGATCAGCAGCGGCTTGCCGGCCTGCATGACCTTCTCCAGCACGGGGAGCAGGTCCTTGACGTTCGAGATCTTGGAGCCGTACAGCAGGATGTACGGGTCCTCCAGGACGGCTTCCTGCCGCTCGGCGTCGGTGGCGAAGTAGCCGGAGATGTAGCCCTTGTCGAAGCGCATACCCTCGGTGAGCTCCAGCTCGAGCCCGAAGGTGTTCGACTCCTCGACGGTGACGACGCCTTCCTTGCCGACCTTGTCGAGCGCCTCGGCGATCAGCTCACCGATGGTCTTGTCGGCCGCGGAGATCGACGCGGTGGCCGCGATCTGCTCCTTGGTCTCGACCTCCTTGGCCATCTTGTGCAGCTGCTCGGTGATGGCCTCGACGGCCTGCTCGATGCCGCGCTTCAGCGCGATCGGGTCGGCACCGGCGGCAACGTTGCGCAGCCCCTCCTTGACGAGGGCCTGGGCGAGCACGGTGGCGGTGGTGGT
>JAJYTH010000096.1 GCA_021793175.1 Actinomycetes bacterium | reverse complement strand
TAATCGAGCGCTGACGTGGTACTGCGCTCTCACTCGGGTTTCGACCAGCCGAATCCGGTCACCCAGCCACGTCGGCCGCTGCGGCAGATAGGCAGCGACCGGGGCGATTCCGGCATGCCGCGCGGAAGCCAACGCCCGTGACCGTCGCGACCACCGTGACTTCGTGATCAGTTTTCCCGTCAGGAACCGTTGCCTCAAGAACCAGCGTTGCGCCAGCCGTCCCGGCCCCGTCGCCAGCGTTCCGGCCAGTCCGGCACCGGCGACGACCATACCGGCGGCGACGATCGCGCGTCCCGGGTTCTGTGTGAACTGCCCGGCGAGCCTGTCCACCTCGACAGCGAGGAGATCGACGGCGAACGGGCTTCCGTGACCGAGTACGACAGCGACGCCACCGACGGCCACCACCAGTGACCCCGGCAGCAAGACCGCCGTCACCCAACGAGTGCTGACCCGCTTACCGAATTCGGTGAGGATCCCGATCATGCCGGTCGCATCGGCTCATCGAAGGCCGCGCACCAGGGCAGGTGCCCATGCTCGTCACGGGGCGCAGCACGGCCACACCGGTCACGGGGACACCCGTACGCACCGGCCCAGGGCCGGTTGGCGGTTCATGCCGGGAAGTCCGATAGTCCCGAAGAAAGGACGGTCGGACCAACTTCGATAAGTGCCGTCGGAATCGGGTGGCATCCATTTACGCAACACCTGCCGCACGGCCGTACCCGCCCGAACACGTGCGATGTCACGGTCGAGTCGGTCGAGAACACCGTTGTCACGGGCCTGGACACGCAATTCGGGCAGCATCGCGCACCACAAGGCCAGCAAGTCGACTTCGGACTCTACCAAATCGACCTCCCGATCTTCGTTGAATCGACGTCTCAGACTAGCGATTCACACCTACGATGAGGAGTGATTCGACGACTTGGGGGCCACCATGTTCAGGCGACGCAAACAACGCGCGGGTTCCGGTGATCGGATAGGTGAAGCACTGCGGGAAGCCAGGAACCGGTTGGCGGATCACCGACAGTCAGGCCGAAGCACCGACCTCGACCGAGCGGTCGTCGCGGGAACACGAGCGCTGGAACTGTGCCCGGCCGGAGAACCGGAACGACTCGCGGCCCTTCTCGTGCTCGGCGAGGCCCTGACGTTGCGACACGAGACCACGGATTCGCCCGAAGACCTCAGAGCCGCCGTCAAGATCCATCGGGAGCTCGTGGAGCTGACTTCGACAGAGCAACCCGACCTTCTCGGGGTCGTCCTGCACGACTTCGCGCTCCTGTCACTCCGGCTCGGTCTTCTCACGGGTGTACAACGGCACGTCGAAGATTCCGTTCTCGCGGCCAAGGAGCTCAACGAGCTGGCCACGGAGACGAATACCGCCCAATTTCACTCCTTCGCCGCCGACCTGTTGGAAAAGGCGGTCCTGTTGTTGCCGCCGGATCACTCCGATCGTGCCGCTCTGGCCGCGCTGCGCGCCTCCGCGCTCCTCGGCTGGATGCAACGAACGGCGGATCTGTACCGCCTGGAGGAGGCGCATGAGGAAGCCGAACGAGCATTGCGCTTGTGCCCACCCGACGACTCCAACCTCGCCCCTTTCTTGGTGGTCCACGCCGAAACGAGAGGGCTCCGGTATCAAAGGGACGAAACTCTCGAATCGCTCGATGCGTATGCCGAAGCCCAACGGCTTGTGCTCGACCACTATCCGACCGGCCATGAAGTGTCCACACGCATACTGCACAACCTCGGCCGACTCTGCTGTGATCGCTACGGGTTGACCGACGACCCGGCCGACCTGGACAACGCCACACACTTCCTCCGACTGGCCCTCGACCACGCCACCGACCCCACGTTGTGGGCCATGATCAGTGAGGCCCTGGACGAAGTGTCCGAGCTCCGAGGCACACAAGCCCCGCTCACCCTTCCTTCCGACGCCGAGCTGATCGGCGGCCCCGGGATGAGCCCACGAAGGCCGCCGGCTGAGATCGGTGACGACATCGAGGAAGCCGCACGCCACATCACCGAGCTGGATGTCCTTCTCGAACGGTACGAACGTTTCGGAGAACCGGAACTGTTGGAACGAATCTGCGCCGATGGCAGAGCACTGCTGAAAGCGCCCGTCTTCCGCTCCCAGCGCTGGCTGGTGGGTCACACGCTCGGTCCCGCGCTGATGCGCCGATTCGAGATCCGTGGCGAGGGCGAGGACTTGGACGAGGCCGTCGAACTTCTTCGGGAAGTGATCGAACGTCCCGTGCTGCATCTCTCGCACGTCGCCGGCGACCTAACGAACCTGGCCGCAGCGTTGATCAACCGGTTTCTCCGCGACCGGGACGGAGACGACCTGGACCGGGCGATCGCTCATTGCCGTCGCAGTATCGAGCTGGCAGCGGACCAAGGTGGTGAGGACGTCACCCGCCGATTGCATACCCTCGGTACCGCGCTGATCTACCGGTTCCAGCACCACGGACGGCGGTTCGACCTCGACGAAGCGATCGAGACCGGCAAAGCTGCCCTGGCCCGGTCCCACCCAGCCGCCGAGGACACTCTTGCCCGCGGCAACCTGGGCCACCGGCTACTCGAACGCTACCGCCTGGAGCGTGATCCAGCCGATATCGACGCAGCCGTGGATCATCTCCGAGCGGCGTTGGACAGCCACGACGACCCCCACTACCGGCTGAACCTGGCGCTCGCTCTCCAAGAACGCGGTGCCGACAGCGATGATCGAAAGGATCTGAAAGAGGCACTCGATCACTTTCACGCGCTGCTTGCCTCGGCGTCCGACCGGCCACTTTTCCATCGGACGGCACGGCTGGGCGCGGCTCACGTGCTCTCAGCCCTCGGTGACACCGAGGAGGCCCTGGCCGTGTTGGAGGAGTTCGAACGACAGGAGCAGCACGGCCAGGGCCTCTCCTTCGAACGGATGGACGCACTGATGCTAACGGATGGACGCACTGATGCTTCTAGCCACGCTGCGGGCACGACGCGCGGCCGAAGGTCTCACCGACTGGAACTCAGCCGCTCAAGCCTTCGCGGAGGCACAACGACAACTGCACCTGACTGTGTGGCGAGGTCTTCGTGCACCCGACCGGCGCGGATTGCTCGTCCGCTGGCCCGATATCGCCAACGACGGTGCCGCGGCGGCGCTGGCGGCGGGCGAGCCGGAGTGGGCCGTCGAAATGCTCGACCATGGCCGATTCCTTTGGTGGGGACAGGTTCTGGATATCCGTACCGACCTCAGCGCGCTGCGGTCGGTGCATCCCGATCTCGCCGAACGACTCTCCGCGTTGCGCCTCCAGACCGACGGCGACGTGTCCGCCGACCAACGGCGCCGACTGGCCACGGCCTGGGACGACACCGTCGCGGCCGTGCGCACTCGCCCCGGCTTCGAACGCTTCCTGCTACCGACGTCGTTCGACGAGTTGGCGGAGGCCGCCGCGGACGGCCCGGTGGTGCTCGTGAACGTCAGCCGACACCGATGCGACTCCCTCGTCGTGACCACCGACGGCGTTCGTGTCGTGCCGCTGCCCGAGCTCACCGCCGACGAGGCCGCCCGACGCACCCGGGAATACCTCGCAGCCGTCGCCGGGACGGGAATCGGCGGCACTTCCGCCGGGGCACGGGAACAGGTTCTGCTGTCCTACCTGGAGTGGTTGTGGGATGTGGTGGCCGAGCCTGTGCTGACGGCATTTCCCGTGCCCCTGGGAGGACGGCTGTGGTGGTGTGCCAGCGGACCGCTGGCCCTCGCTCCTCTGCACGCGGCCGGTTATCACGATCCGGACGACGCCCCTTCGGGCCGTACCGTGCTCGACCGGGTGGTGTCTTCGATGACCCCGACGCTGCGGGCGCTGCGGCACGCCCGTCGCCCCGCACAGGCGAAGCCCAGCGGCATGCTCGTGGTGGCGTGCCAGCGTCGACCGGACTATGTCACCGGGCTTCCCGATCTCCCGTCCGCGACGCGGGAGGCGGCACTGTTGCGTTCACGGTTCTCCGACACCACTGTACTGACCGAGTCCGAGGCGACCACCTCGCGGGCGACGGAGCTGTTGGCGGAACACGCGTTCGCGCACTTCGCGTGCCACGGAGGTACCACGTCGACGGGCGAGGCGGCGTTGTTCCTCGCCGACGCACCACTGACTCTTGTGGATCTCGCTCGACTCGACCTCGACGACGCGTACCTCGCGGTGCTTTCCGCCTGTCACACCGCGATAGGTGACACCGACCTTCCGGATGAGGCACACCATGTCGCCGCCGCGCTCCAGGTCGCCGGATTTCGGCACGTCGTCTCCGCACTGTGGGCCATCGGTGACGACACCGCGACAGCCGTCACCGACGACTTGTACCGGGAAATCATCACGGACGAGGGCACGCTCGACCCTTCACGTACCGCACACGCTCTGCACACCGTTACCCACGAACTGCGACGGCAAAACCCCTACCAGCCGAGTAGGTGGGCTCCTTTCATCCATTTCGGGATATGAAGCACCTCGGCAGAATGGGGAGCACATCGCAGCACACAGCGGCCCGTTCGACCTCTTGCGGACCATACGCCCTTGTCACTTCCTTCCGTGTCTTTCGCTCATTTGAACGGTACTTGCCGAACATGGTGCACATTCAGGCGACACTGTAGCGTCCGCGATATTGGCGCGTTGCCTATCGAGCGCACGAGGCAACATTTCAGCGACCGACCAGGACGAACCCAACGATCCGCCAGTTAGTCCACTTCAGACTCCATCCGACCGGGTGATCGGTCCACCAGAACTGAGACCCCTCTCACACGGACTCGAGCCATGTGCCCGGCACCGAAAGAACGGACACGGTTCCACTCCTTTTCGCGTTTTCTTCCGGTGCCATCCTTCCCTGGCTTGCGACACCCCGATTCCTTCTGTACTGCTCTGAAGGGAATTACGCGCATGCGGACAGCGGGAGAACACCCGAGCCCTCGGCGTGGAATTCGGCTGAAGGGTACCGACCGTTCCCCCGTTCAGTTCATGCGCTTTTGGCTCAACGACACAGAAGTTAGGCTTATTCGACCATAGACGTTATGACAGGACCAAAATCAATCACCTTCCGTGCGGAACAGCCTCAGCGCTGGAGGCGGGCAGAGTGAGTCGGACGTCGTCGCGAACAGAGCGCGTATATGCGCTGGTTACCGCGCGTCCACGCCATTCGTCGATCCTGCGTTGCGCCATCGCGCCCTCCGTGGTTGTCCTGATCACAGCAAATGGAGAGTCATGATCAAGAAATACGCTCGAACCAGTACGTTCGGGCGGCAGGTTTCCCGCCGCTCAATGTTGACCGGCGCCGCGGCGGGCGTGGCCGTTCCGATCGTCGCCTCGACCGTCGGAGGAATACCGGCGCTGTCGGCCTCACCCGGCGCCGGCAGCGGCCGCGGCGAGACGCGGCGCATCACCATGTACGCCGAGGAACTGCCCGACGGCATGGTCGGCTACGGCGCGGGGCCCGGCGAAGCCACCGTCCCCGGCCCCGTTCTGGAAATGTGGGAGGGCGAGACTCTCGAGATCGAGCTGGTGAACCGTACCGATCAGCGGTTGTCCATCCACCCGCACGGAGTGGCGTACGGCTCGGACTCCGACGGCAGCCCGCTCAACGACTCCTTCAACGAGCCCGGTGAGTGTCGAACCTATGTCTGGCACAGCCGAACTCCGCACCAGAGCGAGGACGGAACGTGGCTACCGGGAAGTGCGGGCTATTGGCACTACCACGACCACGCCATGGGCACCCCGCATGGCACGGAAGGACTGGCCAGCGGACTGTACGGCGCGCTGGTCATCCGCCGCCAAGGAGACGCCCTGCCGGACCGGCAGTACACGATCGTGTTCAACGGCACCACCATCAACAACAGGACGGCTCCGGACGCGCCGATCTTCGAGGCGCGACTCGGCGAACGAGTCGAGTTCATCGCCATCGGACACGGCAACAACTCTCATACGTTCCACTTGCACGGGCACCGTTGGGCGGACAACCGAACCGGGTTACTCTCCGGCCCGGACGACCCGACTCCCGTCGTCGACAACAAAGACCTCAACCCAGGCTCCTCGTTCGGATTCCAAACCATCGCCGGTGCGGGCGCCGGGCCGGGCGCGTGGATGTACCACTGCCACATGCAGACCCACTCCGACGACGGCATGACCGGACTCTTCCTCGTCCTCGATGAGGACGGAAACCTGCCGCCGCGCGCAGCGGAGGCATTGGAGCGCTACCGCAACCACCTCGGCTAGGCGGTCGACGACCGACCGGCGACGACGGCGATGCGGGAGCTCACTTCGTCACGGACGACGGCGTCCGGCGGCGAAGGCCGATTCGAGCGTGGGCACAGCCGACAGTGACTTTCAGCCGTACCCACCATTCATCGGCCGACACACCGCCTCGCCCCCTTTGGAATGGTCGCTTGATTCACGACCGTGACGCACCTGTGCTGCCTGATTTCGTGACATTCCCGGTCCTGAACCGATGAACATCGGAGTGGGTCGGGACGGGCTTTGAACAGGTGGAGCTCAGTGCCTTCGGATCGGCCAGGGCGTGTCACGGCTTTTCGGTCCTGCCCGTCCGACACCGACCGGGCGGAACTCTCGGGGTCTAACGAGAACCGAGCACGAGCTCACGGCATGCCTTTCGAAGTGACCCCATCCCTTCTTAGGCTGGGAGCACAGGCCGACTACGCCATCGGCGCCTCGACCACCCTTCGGGTCTCTACCGACCGGACCAAAAGGCATCTTTCCTCTATTTCAGATAATAGTTCCGAACCGCCCGAAACACGGGCGCCCTCACCTCGGCACCCCCTTCCGCCTGCACCGCGATCGCCTCCACGCGCGCGACCGCGTAGGGGAAATCCGCCCAGCGGAACGAGGGAACACTCACGCGGCCACCGCGGGGCATTCGACTGAACGGCCCCCCATGCTGCCCCTCTCAGCTCATCCACTTTTGTCTTAATGACGCAGAAGTTCGACTTACCCGATCGTAAATATTTACGCCACGCCCGAAAGTAATTACCTTCCGTACAGAACACCCTCGGCGCTGGAGGCGAGGAGAGTGAGTCGGACGTCGTCGCGAGCAAAGCACGCGCGGGCGCGGTGGTTGCCACGTGCCCTCGCCCCTTGCCGATCCTGCGCTCCACCATCGCGTCCTCCGTGGCTGCCCTGGCAACCGTGGCTGCCCTGGCTACAGCGAATGGAGACCCATGACTGAGAAACACGCTCGAACCAGTGCGTTCGGGCGGCAGGTTTCCCGCCGCTCGATGTTGGCGGGCGCCGCGGCGGGCGTGGCCGCTCCGGTCGTCGCCTCGACCGTCGGCGGGATACCGGCACTTGCCGCTCCGACCGGAACCGCCGGCCCTCAAGGTGAGACCCGACGCATCACCATGTACGCCGAGGAACTGCCCGACGGCATGGTCGGCTATGGGCTCGAACCCGGCAAAGCCACCGTCCCCGGCCCCATCCTGGAAATCTGGGAGGGCGACACTCTCGAGATCGAGCTGGTGAACAACACCGACCACCGACTGTCCATCCACCCGCACGGCGTGGAATACGACACCGAGTCCGACGGCAGTCCGCTCAACGACTCCTTCAACAATCCCGGCGAGCGGCGAACCTACATCTGGCGCAGCCGAACCCCGTATCAGGCCAAAGACGGCACATGGATGCCCGGCAGCGCGGGTTATTGGCACTACCACGACCACGCCATGGGTACGGACCACGGAACGGGAGGGTTGGTCAGAGGGCTCTACGGCGCACTGATCGTCCGCCGCCAAGGGGACGTCCTGCCGGACCGGCAGTACACGATCGTGTTCAACGGTATGACGATCAACAACAAGGTGGCGCCGGAGGCACCGATCTTCGAGGCGCGACTCGGCGAACGAGTCGAGTTCATCGCCATCGGACACGGCGACTACTTCCACACGTTCCATCTCCACGCACACCGTTGGGCGGACAACCGAACCGGGTTGCTCTCCGGCCCGGACGACCCGACTCCCGTCGTCGACAACAAAGACCTCAACCCAGGCTCCTCGTTCGGATTCCAGGTCATCGCCGGCGAGGGTGTCGGGCCGGGCGCGTGGATGTACCACTGCCACGTGCAGTTCCACTCCGACGACGGCATGGGCGGGATCTTCCTCGTCCTCAACGAGGACGGAAGCCTACCGCCGGGCGCGGAGGAAGCGCTGGATCGCTACCGCAACCACCACGGCTAGTTCGTGAATCAGGAATAAGGAGCAGTCATGGGACGACGAAGTCTGGGGCGCTCACCGAACGGACGTGCACGGCCGAGCCTGTTGCGGCGCACCACGGTGCTGGCGACGAGTGCGGTCCTGGCCACCAGCCTGTCCACAATACCGGCGTCAGGGCAAACCGAAGCCACCCAGCGGTCCGCTTCCGAAGCCGGACCGACGGCGCTGGATTCGGTGAAAGTACTGGTCTACCACGGCGAAGCCGCTGAACAGGACGATCCGGTCCAGGCAGCGGCCGACACCATTCAACAGCTGGGCACACAAGCGGGCTACACCGTCGACACCTCGAGCGACCCCACGGTGTTCAC
The DNA here is from genome assembly GCA_021793175.1 of Actinomycetes bacterium. Classification (GTDB taxonomy): domain Bacteria; phylum Actinomycetota; class Actinomycetes; order Mycobacteriales; family Pseudonocardiaceae; genus Saccharomonospora. Next base: position 3,947 of record JAJYTH010000096.1, on the reverse strand, counting down.
CACCGAGAATCTCGACCAGTACCGCGGAGTCGTCTTCCTCTCCGCAGAGGGCGGTGAGCTCACCGCGGCACAGGAAGGGGCTCTTCGAAACCATCTGCGAAGCGGCGGAGGTTTCCTCGGGATCAGGGACGCGGCGAAGGCCCAGCCCGAGTCGGACTGGTACACCGAACTCATCGGCGCTCGCCCGGCCGACGGTTCGCAGAACGCCGAAGCCCAGGAAGCCACGGTCAGTGTCGTCGACAGACAGCATCCCGCGAACAAAGGCTTGCCCCTGGCCTGGACCCGAACCGATCGCTGGCTCAATTGGGAGACCAACCCGATCGGCGAGGTCCACACCGTCGCGCAGGTACAGGAACACACCTACGATCCCGGCGAGAACGCCAACGGGCCGTTCCACCCCATCTCCTGGTGCCATGACTTCGACGGCGGCCGGTCGTTCTACACCGCCATGGGCGGAACCACGGACAGCTACGGTGAAAAGAATTTCCGTGGCCACTTGCTCGGCGCGTTGGAATGGACCACGGGCGTCGTCCGTGGTGACTGCCAGGCGACGATCGCGGCCAACTACGAGATCGAGCGACTGACCGGGGAGAACCTGCCCGGCAGACTCGACCAGATCGGTGAACCGCACGGCCTTTCCATCGCCGACGACGGCACCGTCTTCTATATCGGCCGAGCAGCCTGTGCCAGCGGACCGATTCCCGACTGGGACGACGAGAACGTGGGTCTTGGCTGCGGCACCATCCACACGTGGAACCCGGAAACCGAGCAGGTCAAGCTGGCGACCACGCTGGAGGTGTTCGGTAACCGGGGCAGCGGCGACGAGCTGATCAAAAGTGAGGAAGGCCTGCTCGGACTCACGCTCGACCCGGACTTCGCCGACAACGGATGGGTCTACGTCTACTGGATGCCGTACGAGTCCATCGACACGGACAACCGGGTCGGGAAACGAACGGTATCGCGGTTCACCTACGACCACGACACGGCCTCGATCGACCAGAGCACCCGCAAAGACCTGTTGTCCTGGGACACCCAGATCCACAGCTGCTGCCACGCCGGCGGTGGAATGGACTTCGACGACGACGGCAATCTCTACATCGCCACGGGCGACAGCAACTCGTCCCAGGGCTCGGACGGCTACTCCGGTAACAACTGGACCGAGGAGTACAAGGGGATCTCGTTCCAGGACGCCCGCCGCACGTCGGGCAACACCAACGACCTCAACGGCAAGATCCTGCGGATCCACCCCGAGGACGACGGTACCTACACGATTCCCGAGGGGAACCTGTTCCCCGAGGCCGACGACCCCGGTGACAAGACCCGGCCGGAGATCTACGTGATGGGTGTTCGCAACCCGTCGCGTTTGCACTACGACCCGGTCAACGACTGGGTGACCACGGCCTGGGTCGGGCCGGACGCCGGGGAACCCAGCCCCGAGCTCGGTCCGGCGAAGTACGAGACGGCCACCATCATCACCTCCGCCGGCAACCAGGGTTGGCCCTACTGCATGGGCAACCGGCAGCCCTATCGGGATCGCAGTAACGAGGACGCCAGTGTGCTCACCGGCTGGTACGACTGCGACAACCCGAAGAACACTTCACCACGCAACACCGGATTGGAAGACCTACCGCCGGTACGGGACAACATGATCTGGTACTCCCCGCAAGGCGGTGGTCCCGTTTTCCCGGAACGCGACGACGGCAGCGGCCTGCCGACCTACCAGCAGGGTGACCAGAGTTTCACCCAGCCCTACCTCAAGGGTGGCGGCCAGGCGGTGATGGACGGGCCGACCTACCACCGCTCTGAAGTGGACACCTCCAGTGGAGTAGCCTGGCCTGAATACTGGGAGAACAAGTGGTTCATCGGCGACCAGTCCAATGCGAACAACCGTGTCGCGGTGACCGTCGACCCGAACACGGTGAAGGACGCGGCACCACCCGTCTTCGCCGAGGACCTGCGCCACATCATCCCGGGTGGCGGTGAAGACAACCAGCTGCAGAGCTGGATGGATGCCGAGTTCGGCCCGGACGGGGCACTGTACCTGCTCGACTACGCCAACGGATTCTTCACCCTGGAAGACAATCAGAAACTGATCCGCGTGACTTACCAGGGTGGTCCGGCCACACCGGCGCCGACCGCGCAGGCCCATTCGGTACAGAACAAGCCGCTGACGATCAGCTTCACCGGTGAACGATCGGGCGGCGTATCCTATCGGTGGGACTTCGGTGACGGCACCACATCGACGGAGCCCAACCCGAGGCACACCTACGCCGAGGTCGGTGACTACACCGCGACACTGACCGTGGACTACGCCGATGGCGAAACCGCCACCGTCGAAACCGAAGTCACGGTGGAGTGCGCGGTACCGGACTCCAACCGCACGGTCCACTTCCGCGATGACGACACGGAAGTGACCAACCGGGAAGCCGCGGGTGGCTGCACGATCGACGATCTGATCGACGACGAGAGCGGCTGGCCCAGCAACGGTGACTTCGTCGCCCACGTCGAAGACGTCACGCAGAAGCTGCTGGACGACGGCGTCGTCGACGGCGACGAGCGTGCCACGCTGATCGACGCGGCCGAGCGGTCCGGGATCGGCGGGGAACGCGACAACGGCTACGAGGCGATCTTCGACGGGACCCCGCAGTCTCTCCAAGGCTGGCAGCAGGCGCCGGACGGGAAATTCGAGCTACAACCGGACGGCTCGCTCCGCTCGGACGGTGGTCTTGGAATGCTGTGGTACTCGGCCAAGGCCTACGGCGATTTCTCGCTCAAGCTGCAGTTCCGGGACATCGCGCCCGACGGGCACCGAGCGAACAGCGGTGTCCTCGTGCGATTCCCCGACCCGCGAGTCCCGGTCGACGACCGCCCGGCGAGCAGCTGCGGGACGAAGGGATCGGCCCAGGACTCCCAGGCCTGGGTGGCTATCTACTGTGGACAAGAGATTCAGATCTACGACGGCGAGTCCGGGGAACCGCAGAAGACCGGATCGGTCTACAACTTCGATCAGGTGTACTACGGCCAGGCGGGCGTGACACCCAAACACCAGTGGAACGACTACGAGATCCGGGTGGAAGGACAGCACTACACCATCATCCGTAATGGGCGTGTGATCAACGAGTTCGACAACACGCCCGGCAAGCAGTCGTCTCGGGACGGCGATCCGCCGACCGATCTGCGCCAATTCGTCGACGGGTACATCGGTCTGCAGAACCACGGCGACGACGACCTGATCGAATTCCGCAACATCCGAGTGCGGGAGCTGTGACAACGATGCGCCCGACACCCGAGAAGTGGAGTTTCCGATGATCCGACGATTACTGTCGAACGTGCGGATTCGACCTCCGAAAGGGGCGCGAGGCGTTGCGGTGGCCGGCCTCTGTGCCGCTCTTGTCTCCCTGTGGCTGGTTCCGGCAGGAGCCAGCCCGGGCACAGGTGGTTCCACGTCCGCCCAAGGACAACAGCCGGCACAACAGCAGGTGCTGACCTGGACCGCCGATGACCGCATGGACGAATACGCCTCCGCTCCCACGACCGCGAAGCCGGGCCCGGCGACGATCGTCTTCGAGAACAGCGAGGACACCGGCAACACCACCGGTATGTCGCACACGCTGACGTTCGACACCTCCTCGCCGGAGTACAACAACGATGTCGATCTGAACATCGTCGCCAGCCCGTTCGACTCGAACGGGGGCAGGTACGAGGCCGAGGTGACCTTGTCACCCGGGGAGTATCGGTACTACTGCACCATTCCCGGCCATGGAGAGATGCAGGGAGTTCTCGTGGTCACCGAAGACGGTGGAGACGAGGACACGACCCCACCCGAGGTGAACGCGGAGGTGGCAGGTGACCAAGACGAAGACGGCAACTACATCGGCTCCGCCACCGTGACCATCACGGCACAAGACTCCGGATCCGGCGTCGACACCATCGAATACGACCAGATC
>JAJYTH010000010.1 GCA_021793175.1 Actinomycetes bacterium | reverse complement strand
GACGGTTCCGGATCGGTGGCCACCGACGCCGTCGGTGACGCCGACGCCACGCTCACCGGTGCCGAATGGACGGACGGTGTGCGTGGTGGCGCTGTGTCCTTCGACGGTGCGGGGGAGGCCGACACCGGGGCGGCGCTGGTGGACACCGCGGGAGACTACTCGGTGTCGGCATGGGTGAGACTCGACGAGGCCGGTGACGGATTCCAGACCGTGGTCAGTCAGGACACCGGCACCGACAGCGCCTTCTTCCTCCAGTACTCCGGCCAGGACCAACGGTGGGCCTTCAGCTACGCCGGGCTGCGGGCGTTGTCGTCGGAGAAACCCGAACCCGGACGCTGGTACCACCTCACCGGGGTGCGTGACGCGCGGGCGGGCACGCTCTCGCTCTACGTGGACGGCGAGCCGGCGGAACACGAAAGCGCGTGCACACCCCAGGAGGGCAGCGGCAACACGGTGATCGGGCGTGCCCAGTACGGCGGGGAGCAGGTGGACCACCTGCGTGGTGACGTGGACGAGGTCCGCGTCTTCGACAGGGCGCTGACGAAGGAGGAGGTCGCCGAGTTGGCGCGGAGCTGACACCGGCCCGGCTCAGCGGACGCGGCGCGCTCCCTGGGCCGGGACGGCGGTGAATGCCCGCGGCTCGCTGTAGCCCGCCTTGTCGAACGCCGTACGGACCGCGTCGACCACCGAGTCGGCGCGGTCGCTCGGCACGAGCGCGATCACACAACCGCCGAAACCGCCACCGGTCATCCGGGCGCCCAGCGCGCCCGCGTCGAGTGCGGCGTCCACGGCCGTGTCGAGTTCCCCCACGGTGACCTCGTAGTCGTCCCGCAGCGAGACATGGGAGGCGGTGAGCAGCGGTCCGATGCCGTCGAGGTCCCCGTCCCGCAGCTTGCGCACGACCTCCGTCACCCGGGTGTTCTCGGTGACGACGTGCCGCACGCGGCGGCGCTGCACGTCGTCGTCCAGCCGTGACAGTACGGCGGGAAGGTCCTCGGCGGAGACGTCTCGCAAAGCGGTGACACCCAGGGCCGCGGCCGCGTCCTCGCACGTCCGGCGACGCTCGGCGTACTCGCCGTCGACCAACCGGTGCGGGGCACGGGTGTCGATCACGAGCAGCGTGCGGCCCTGTTCGGTCGGATCGAACGGCACCTGCTCGGTGACCATCGACCGAGTGTCCAGGAACAGCAGGTGGCCCGCCGTGCACGTCATGGACGCCATCTGGTCCATCACCCCGCACGGCATCCCCACGAAGTCGTTCTCCGCCCGCTGAGCCAACCGCGCGAGTTCGCTGGCCTCGATCCGCAGGTCGAACAGGTCGTTCAGCGCGTAGGCCACCGCGCATTCCAAAGCCGCCGAGGACGACAGCCCCGCACCGGCCGGGACGTTGCCGTCCACGGCGATGTCGACACCACCGACGGCGTATCCGGCCGCCCGCAGACTCCACACCACACCGGCGAGGTAGGCGGACCAGCCGGTGACCTCACCCGGGGCGGCATCGAGGTCGACGGTCACCGGGGAATCCGGTTCCTGCAGCGACAGCATGCGTATCCGGGAGCTCTCCGTCCGGGCAACCGCCGCGTGCACGCCTTGGGGAAGTGCCATGGGCAGCACGAAACCGTCGTTGTAATCCGTGTGCTCGCCGATGACGTTCACCCGGCCCGGGGCGGACCACACGCCGTCGGGCTGCCGGCCGAAGGCGGTGACGAAAGCCGTGGACACCTCGGTGATGTCGAGCAGGGTGGCTGTGCTTCCTGTGTTTCCTGCGTTCCCGGTGTTTCCGGAGTTCTCGGTGTTCCTGGTCATGCGCTGGGCTCGCTTTCCTGAGGAGGGTTCATCTCGCTCGCCGCCGCGGTGTTCACGTCGCTCGAACCACCCGCGACCTCTGCCACGATGAGTTCGCCGACACGGTCCCGCAGAGCCTGACGGTGTTCGGGAGCGAGGCCGGAATCGGTGATGAGCACATCGGCCGCCTCGATGTCGGCGATGGTGCTGATGCCCAGTACGCCGTACTTGGTGTGGTCGGCGAGTACCACGAACCGGCGGGACGCCTCCACGAACGCGCGGTCCGTCTCGGCCTCCATGAGATTGGGGGTGGTGAAGCCGCTACGCACGTCCATGCCGTGCACGCCCATGAACATGATGTCGAGGTTCACCGACCGGATGGCGGTGACCGCGAACGGACCGACCAGCGCCTCCGACGGTGTGCGGATGCCTCCGGTGAGGACTACGGTCTGGTCGGCACGGGGTCGGCTGGAGAACAGATCCGCGACCTGTACGGAATTGGTGACGACGGTGATGTCCGGCAGGTCGCACAGCAGCTGGGCGAACGTCCACGTCGTGGTGCCGGCGGACAGCCCCACCGCCATGCCCGGTTCCACGAACCGCAACGCCTCGGAGGCGATGACGAACTTCTCGGCGTTCTCCCGGTTCGACTTTGCCGCGAACCCGGGTTCCTCGGTACTGCGCCCGCCCGGCAGGACTGCGCCGCCGTGCACCTTCTGCAACTGTCCCTGCTGCGCCAGCACTTCGAGGTCGCGGCGCACGGTCATGTCGGATACGCCGAGTCGCTCGACGAGTGCGCTCACCCGCACGGCACCGGACCGGCGGAGCTCCTCCAGAATCCGCGACCGGCGTTGGCTCGCCAACATCGGTCTGCCCTCCTCGCGCTCTCCCGCTGCCGATCCTGCCCGGCACCTACTGGCACAGGATCGCACATTTTCACAAGCGTATCGGAATACCCTTCCGGCGGTCGACAGGGCAGAACTCGCTGGTAACAACGGTTTATGGGGTTCGGTGGGGTAGAGCCCGGCGTCACATCGATGTTGGAAACGATGCAGCATCGCAACATAACCGAACAAGCCCGCCGTCGACGTAGACTTCCCTTCGCCACGATCGTCACGGCGGAGGAAGGCACGTCATGGCTCTGACCGATATCGAACTGCGCACACTCTCAGGTGAGCCCGCGACTCTCGCGGGACTGGGGGCGAAGGCCCTCCTGGTGGTCAACGTCGCGTCGAAGTGCGGGTTGACGCCCCAGTACGAGGGGTTGGAGCGTCTGCACCGGCGCTACGCCGACCGCGGATTCGCCGTAGTCGGTTTTCCGTGCAACCAGTTCGCCGGTCAGGAACCCGGAACGGCCGAGGAGATCGCCCAGTTCTGCTCCACCACGTACGGCGTGAGCTTCCCGATGTTCGCCAAGATCGATGTCAACGGGCCCAACCGCCATCCCGTGTACGCCGAGCTGACGCGGCATCCCGACGCCGACGGTGAAGCGGGCGACGTCCAGTGGAACTTCGAGAAGTTCCTCGTCACCGGCCAGGGCAGCGTGCTCGCCCGGTTCCGGCCTCGTACGGAACCGGAGGCGAACGAGATCGCCACGGCGGTGGAAGCGGCGCTGGCGCGGGACTAGCGGACCGGCCGGGCCGGTCGGACTGGGTCGGCGGGTGCAGCGGTCGGATTCTTCCCGAAGGATCCGCCGATCCCGCGGCGGTGGCGGGGAACGACCGAGATCGTCGTCGCCTCCGCCACGGCCGCGGTCAGCAGATGGTGCGCAGGTCGACCGCGGCCGCCATCGCGGCGAACCCGGCGTCGTTCGGGTGCAGATGGTCGCCCGGGTCGTAGGCGGGAAGGATGCGGCTCGGATGGGCGGGGTCACGCAGCACGGCGTCGAAGTCCACCACGGCGTCGAACTCACCCGAGTCCCTGATCCACTCGTTGACTGCCTGGCGGTCGGCCTCGCCTGCCTCGGTGTAGTACGCGGCGCCCTCGAACGGCGTCAGTGTCGCGCCCACCACCGTGATCCCGGCGGCGTGGGCGCGGGCGATGAACTGGCGGTAGACGGCGATGAGCTGTTCCGGCTCCAGCGCGCCCTCGCTGTTGCCGATGTCGTTGATGCCTTCGAGCAGTACCACCGTCTGTACTCCCGGCCTGCTCAGCACGTCCCGGTCGAACCGGGCCAGGGCGGAGTCGCCGGAGGCTCCGGCGTCGGTGAGCAGCCGGTTGCCGCTGATGCCGCTGTTGAGCACCCCGCACCGGTGAGGACCAGGGCGCGTCAGGAGCCGGTCGGCGACCTGGTCCGGGTAGCGCAGGTTGGCGTCGACCGTCGAGATCACGCCGTCAGTGATGGAATCGCCGAAGAACACCACGGAACCACGGGCGCGGGTCGTCACGTCCACCCCGGTGAGGAAGTAGCGTGAGGTGTCGAGCTTGTCGAACGCCTCTCCTGCGTCGGCGGTGACATCACCGGAGGCGGCGAACGATGTGGCGTACCCCGCCCGGTGGGTGGTGGCCGGGCCGGTGGGACCGGGCAGGTACATGCTCACCACGAGATCCGAGTCGTCCGGCACGGACACGTCGACCGGGTCGGACATCCAGTCGGCGCCCGCGGGGATCGTCACCGCGGCCCGCCCTCCGAACGTCACCTCGGTGAGTGCCTTGGGGTCGACCGTGGGGGTGCCCGCCGCGTCGTCCGACCTGGGGGCGACGGTGACCGCCGCCACCGTGAGCGGATCGGTTCCGTAAGCGTTGCTGATCCGGACTCGTACGGCGTCACCACCGACCGACAGGTGAGCCACTTGCCGCAGGGTGGTGTCGGTGAAGCCCTCGGCGGAGGGGCCGCTCGCGGCGGCCGTGGTCATGGCGGCGTGCCAGCTGCCGATCCACTCGGAGTGGCCCGGCGGGGTGGCGTGAGCGGCCGGGGGAGTGAGCAGTGCCAGGGAAGTGGCAGCACTGAGCAAGCCAATCGCGATACGTGACCGTGTTCGTCTCATCACCGACGTCCTTCCTCCCCGACTTCGCGGGCTGACTCGTCGATCACTCATGACAACACCGAGTGGTGCCGGTCACAAGGAGTCAGCGGTCAATGGCGCGACGGTAAGACGAATGGCGGCGTAATCGGGATGAACGGTCTGGACCACTACTCCGAAGGGGCCCGCGTAGGGGAACGATTGCGGCACTCCCGGCACGGAGAGGGCGAACGGCGCCGATGTGCGAACGGCCATACACACGTTTGGGTGAGTGTTTCGCCGGGGTATCTCCTGAGCGGCCCGGCGACCGTCGGGGCCGAGAAACACCGAAACACCGTGAGTGATCTGTAGTTGGTCGGAGAGCCGATGGAATGGGAACTGGGACCGGGAGATCCGGAGACGCGGGGGCTGCAACACTACGTTCGCAGTGCCGTGGAAACCCTGGGGCTGACCGGGGACTCGTCGTACATCCAATCCGAGCCGTTGAGCCTATACCTCGCGGTGGACGGGCACCTGCCCGACTTCCCCGACCGTGACGTCGCCCTCCTGTGGGACGAACGGCACGGCTGGGCGGGCGCGGTCGAGGCGGGATGCGGTGAGGACCTGATCGTGGTGAGCTACCTCGGCGGCGACCCGCTACCGCCTCCCAGCGCCCTGGCCTCCTACACCTCGGCCCTTCTGCGGGGGCAGGCGTACGGACAGTCGACGCCACCCGAGTTCCCCGTGCCCGAGGTTCGCCGTGGACTGCGCTGGATGGCGCGCAGCGCGGGTCTCGCGGGCCTTGCGGAAGACCGGAACCGCTGGACCGCCGCGCCGGTCGGCAAGGTCGGCTGAACGACCGGGCGGCTGTCGGGGCGGCCGCCTGATTCCGTGGACCGGGCATGGGGCGAACGGCTGAGTCCTTCGCGATGAGAAGTCCGTGAAACTGCTGAAATCGTGGCCGTGACATTGGAGTCGGGGGTGACTCTCGTTAACGTCCGTGCCGACAGGCTTACGGAAGGTGCGAGCGTATGGCCCAGGGCTTCTCGATCGTGACCGCAGCGATGTGGCTGAGCCGAGGAGGGGCGAACGTCGACCACCGCGGTTCGGGCTCCCTCGTCTCGCCCCCGTCGAATTGATGTCGGGAAGAACACGCGCGACGGCGGGGCATGTGGCCAGACTGGACAACGGGCTGCGTGTGGTGGTCGACCCCGAGTCCACTGTGCCCTCTGTGTGCGTCGCGGTGGTGTACGGGGCCGGCACCCGGTCGGAACGAAGGGACCAGGTGGGGCTCGCGCATCTGGTGGAGCACCTCATGTTCCAGGGCTCCACCGGCGTCGGGCCGGGGGAACACGCGCGGCTCGTGGAGCGGACCGGGGGTGTGTTCAACGCGGTGACCCGCTCCGACGACACGGTGTACCACCAGGTGGTGCCGCCGGGCGCGTTGCGACAGGTGCTGTTCTGCGAGGCCGACCGCATGCGTGGGCTGCGGGTGACCGAGCAGCACTTGCGACGTGAGATCGAGGTGATCGCCGGTGAATTCCAGTCCACGGTGAACAACGTTCCCTACGGGGCCTTCCCTCGAAGCGCCCTGAAGGCCTTGCTGTTCGACCGGTTCGCCAACACCCACCACGGTTACGAGGACATGGCGCGACTGGCCGAGACCACCGTCGGCGACGTCGAGCGGTTCCTCCATGACCACTACGTACCGGGGAACGCGGTGGTGGCGGTGGCCGGGCAGGTTGATCCGGAGGAAGCACTCACCCTGACCGATGCCTACTTCGGCGATATCCCGGCCGCGACGTCAGCACCCCGAATCGACGCGGCCGAGCCCGAACCGGCCCGAAGCCGGCATGGTGAGCAGCATGATCCGCTCGCCCCGTTCCCCGCGGTGGCGGCGGCTTGGCGCGTACCCGACCCGATCCACGACCTGGAGGCCTTCCTTCCGTACGTGGTGTTGGCCGAACTCCTGGTCGGAGGCCGAGCGCCGCTGTCGCAGCGGCTGGTGCACGACGACGGTGTCGCGGTGGCCGTGGACGCGGCGGCGAACCTGGTCGGCGACCCATTCGGGGTACGTGATCCCACAGGGTTCTGCGTGGCCGCTTATCTTCGTCCCGGTACCGACGCGGCACGGGTACTCGCTGCCGTCGACCGGGAATTCCACTCGGTCGCCGATGTCGGACCGGGGCCGGACGAACTCGTCCGCGCTCGGGGTCGACTCACCGCACGGTTGGCCGGGCGTCTCGACGAAGTGTCCGCGCGAGCCGTGTGGGCGGCCCGGTTCGCTCTCCAACGGAACGAGCCCACCTTCGGCGGTAAACTTCTGCGCCGTCTTTCCTCGGTGGACGAGGACGACGTTCGCGCGGCCGCGGCGTCACTTCGCTCGCGACCACGCGCCACGGTCGAACTCACCACGGAGGCGACGGCATGGACGGCATGACCGCGGCCGGGGCGATCCCACCCGTCGAGCCGCTGAACTCGGTCAGCGTTCCCAGTCATGACCGGGCCCGGCTGGCGAACGGGCTGTGTGTCCTCGCCGCGGCGAGGCCGGGCCCGCTGGTCGAGCTGAGGTTGTGCGTGCCGCTCACCGGCGCACCGGCCGTCGCCGCCGTGTTGGCCGAGACCCTTCTTTCGGGCAGAGAGCGCTTTCCGCACAGGTTGGACGCCATCGGCGGCCACCTGTACGCGGCTGCGGGCGCCGACAGCCTCGTCATAGGCGGACATGCGCTCGCCACACACACCCGTGAACTGCTCGACCTCCTCGCGGAGGTGCTCCGGACACCCCACTGTCCGGAACCGGTCGCGAACGCCGCCCGCAACCGGATCGCCGACGCGCTCCGGGTGGCCGGCAGTGAACCCGCCCTGGCCGTGCAGGAGGCACTCACCACCGTTCGGTACGCGGGCCACCCCTACGGAGAGTCCGCGCCCTCTCCCGAGCGAGTGCGGCAGGTGAGCACGGACGAGGTGCTCGACCTCCACGCGTCCCGGTTGCGGCCGGACTCGGCGACCCTCATCGTGGTCGCCCCGGAACCGGTCACCGACACATTCGAGGCGGCCTCCGACGCGCTCGCCTCTTGGCTCGGAGGGCCGGAGCCCGTACCCTCCGCTCCACCGGTGCCCCCACCACGCCCGGGGTCGTTGACCCTGGTGCACCGTCGATCGGCGGTGCAGTCGTCGATCCGTCTCGGGCTGGACGTCGTCGGCCTGGGGCACCCCGACTTTCCCGCCGTGGAGCTGGCCCATCTCTCCTTGGGAAGCATGTATTCCTGCCGGCTCGTGGAGACCCTGCGGGAACGCCACGGCTGTGCCTACACGCCACGCTCGGTCCTGGTGCATCAGCGCCAGGCCAGCCAACTGGTGGTGTCGGCTGACGTCTCCCCGCAAAGCACCGCCACCGCACTCGACCTGATCCGTCAGGAACTGCGTCGCCTGGCGACCGATCCCGTTCGAGGAGCGGAACTGGAACGCGTCCGAGGATGTGCGCTCGGCAGGCACACACTCACCATGGGCTCCTCCGCACAATTGGCCGACCTGATGCTGCTGCTCGCCGACCAGGGAGTCGAACTCGACTGGGTCGAGCGACACCTACGGCACCTGAACACCGTGACGGAATCCGATGTGGAATCCGTGGCACGGCGTTACCTCGACCCGGAGCTGGCCACGGAGATCGTGTTGGGGGACACAGCGACCCTCCACGCGCAACTGCCCGAGTCCCAAACGATGGTGCATCGATCGACGGACCGGTAATCGAGTGGGATCAGTCGACTGACGGAGGACGAGGCCGCGCCGCCGTTCCTAGCATCGACGGCGTCGTGACGAGCGACGTGGAGGAACGGTGAGCGATCCGGACAAGGTGACCGTGTCGGTGGCCGTGCCGGTCGAATGGACATGGCACCTGCTGTCCGCCCCGCAGTGCTGGCCGTGGTTGGTCGGCAGTGCCGTCTCCGTGGAGTTCACGGGACGTGCCAACGGCCGGACTCGGTACCGACTCGGACACGCGGGGACCGACTGCGACATCGAGACGATCGCGGATCCCACGTCCTTCACCATGGAAGTACGTTGCGGGGAACGCACCGTGCTCACCTGCGCCGTCGCTTCCGCGGGTGAGCTGTCCACCGCCACCTGGGCACTGTGGCCCGAGGCCCCCGCCCCGGTCGCGGAGTTCTGGCGCAAAGCCGACGCGTGTGCTCCCACGATCGAGAAGACGAGCCACATCGTCGAGATCGCCCGCACATACGAGGACCCGCTCGACAAGGCGCGGGCACTGGCACCGATCTCCCGTGGCCGGGCCCAGGACTCCCTCCGCGCTCGCACACTCGACCCCGCGGTGGTCGCGGCTCTGCGTGAGTGTGGAATCTTCCGCATCGGACTGCCCCGCTCGCTCGGTGGAGCGGACCTGTCCGGCCGGACCGTCGTGGCCGTCATCGAGGAACTGAGCCGAGCCAATGCGGCCACCGGGTGGTGCGCATTCATCGGCAACCAGAACGCCTACGCCGCATGGTTGCCACCGAAGACGTTGGCACGAATGTCCGGGGAGAACGGGTCGTTCGTGCTCGCGGGCTCGACGGCGGTGACGGGCACCGCCGAACCGAGCGGTGACGGGCACTACCGCCTCAACGGGCGCTGGCGTTTCAACAGTGGCTGCCTGCACGCCGACTGGATCATGGCGGGCGTGACCGTGCCGGCCGACGACGGTACGCGGGTACCCCGATTGGCGTTCGTGCCGTGGAGGAAGGCCGAGGTACTCGACACGTGGCACGTAGCGGGGCTGGCCGGAACCGGCAGCCACGACATCGTCCTCAACGATGTGGACGTGCCCGCCGACTTCATCGCGCCGCTGTTCACCGAACCGTCCCAGTCGCCCGACCCGTTGCATCGGCTCAGCCCTTACAACATCCAGGGCGTGCTCATGATCGGGTTGCCGCTCGGCCTGGCACGCCGGGCACTGGACGAGCTCACCGCGCTGATGTCGTCGCCCACCGTGCCGTGGGCGGAGGAGACCGCCATCGAGTTCGCGCGACTGGAAACCGCTCTCGCCGCCGCCCGCGCGCTCGCGCTCGACACCGTGGACGAGTACTGGGAGGAACTCTCCCTCGAACCACAGCTGGCACCGCGGTCCGCGGCACGACTGGCACTGGTGTTGCGGCAGGCCGTGGACACGGCCAAACACGTGATCGAACAGGTGTCGAGGTCGGTGGAACACGTCGGTTCCTTCGAAACGTCCCGCACGCTACGCGGGTTGCTCCGTGACTGTTACGGCGCGGGCCAACACCTGGCCGTCAGCGACGACGTCTACCGGCGCAATGCGCTGCGGCTTGTCGGACATCCCGATGCGACATGAACGGGCAAGGAGCCACAGTGACGGGAACGATCTCCGTGGACGAGCGATGTGGCCCATCGGCGGCGCAGGCGGTGGACGCCGCACGCCGGGCTGTGGCCGCCACGCAGGACGGTATGTCGGTGACGACCGCGCTCCGGGAAGCGGGGCTGCTCGATCTGTCCGCGCCGTGGCGCGCGGCGACTTCACCGGAGACACTGCTGCACGTCTGTGAACACATCGGCCATGAGGACGGCCCGATGGGCAGGCTGTTCGTGGCCGCACAGGCCGCCGCCGTACTCCACTGGGCGATTCCCTCGCTGCGGGATGGCGTGGACGAGGGCGCGCACGTCGCAGGTGCCGACACGGTCAGCGGTGTGCTCGAACCCGGCGAGGACGGCCTGCTGCTCACGGGACGTTGGCACGAGGTCCCGGGAGCGGACTGCGCCGACTGGGTAGCGTTGCCGTGCCGCTGCGGACCACGCGAGCTGGTGGCGCTGCTCCCGGCCGCGTCCGTGCGCAGGGAGGCTTCCGTCGACTCCGGACGGTTCGACGACACCGCCGCACCGGACGTGGTGTGCGACGAGGTCACCGTGGCTTACGAGCAGGTCGTCGATGTGACCGGACCCCAGTTGTCTCGGCACTCCCGGTCGCTACCGATGCCGCTGCACACCCGGCAGGCCGCCACCGGTGTGCTTCTCGGAATCACTCGCCGGGCCGTGCGTGAGTTCGTCGCGACGGCCCGACATCGGTCCCGGGCGGGATCGGTCGAGCGCATGATCGAGCAACCGATGTTGCAACGTGAACTCAACCGATCCGTGCAAGGCTTCCTGGCCGCGCGGGAACTGCTGATCGCCGAGACGGCGAGGACGGCAGCGGTTCCCGCGGCCAATATGACGCCGTCCCGTGGAATCCGGGTACGGCTGGCCGCGGCGCAGTTCCACGCACAGCAAGCGGCTCTTGCGACGGTGCGGTTCGTCTTCACCAAGGCCGGAGGCAGTTCACTCTACAGTGGACACCCATTGGAGCGGGCTTGGAGAGAAGTCGAATCACTGTCCTCGCACTCGGTTTTCGGTGCCGCGGCCGAAGGGGAGGTCGCTCGTACGCAATTCGGTGGATATCCACGATTTCCCGTGCTGTGACGGTGAATGCGTCCCGGCACATTCGTGGACAAGTTGTCGGAGGAGATCGTTGATCTGATGGATGAGGCGCCCGTGAGCACGGCATAACGTGGAGCCCGCAAGCTCATCGAGCATGAGGAGAAACCAATGAGCACTGTGGAAAAGTTCGCTAACTCCACTGCGGACGAGACGCTCAGCCCGCTGCAGGTGGGCGCCGCTGTCGGCCCGGTCCTGGCCACCCCGGCCTACGCCGGCTACGCCGCCGGTGCCGGTGTCGTGTTCACGCTGGGTCTGATCACGGACCTGGTCGAGAACCACCACGCCTCCGAGGTGTCGCCCACCGGCCCGGTTCCGGAGTCGGGCTCCGTGGACGAGCTGCTCGGGATGCGGGTCGACAGCATCAAGTGAGTGATCGGGTGTGGTGTCGCCCGTGCGACACCACACCTCATTTCCTCGAAAGACGAGTACAAGGAAGGCGACCGTGGCCCTCATCGAGTCCCTGGAGAAGCGATTCGCCTCCGCGATCGACCGTAAGGAACAAGACCGCGCTTTCCGCCGGGTCGAGCAGTTGACCGGACTGGGCGCGGCCGTGTCGTCGCTGGAGTACCTCGCCTCGTCTCGTGACTTCGACCGGGGTGAGCTGCTGAGCTGGGACGTCGCACGTACCCGGTACCGGTGGATGACGGGCCGACCCGCGAAGGCCCTGGGCGTGGTGTTCGACAAGCCGGGTATCCAGGCGCTGTTCGGATTACGGGTGATGGCGGCGGCGACGTTGCTCCATCCGCGTTCCTCCTCGTCGAGCAAGACCGCGGCGGCGACCTACCTCGCGGCGACCAATTTCGCCGTGCACGCCCGCAGTCCTTACGGCTCCGACGGATCGGAAGCCGTGCTCACTCTCTCGTTGACCAGCATCGCGTTGGGTCGTTGGTTCGGTTCCGACGCCCGCGCCCGCCAAGCCTGCCTCTGGTTCATCGCCGCGCAGTCGTGCCTGTCGTACGGCATCGCCGGAGTCGCCAAACTCGTCTCCCCGGTGTGGAGGGACGGAAGCGCCGTGCGCGACATCTTCCGTACCCACATGTTCGGCCACAAGCGCGCGTTCGAGTTCCTGCGTACTCGCCCCAAACTCTCTCGTGCGGTCGGCATGGGCACCATCGTGGGCGAGATGCTCTTCCCCTTGGTGCTTGTCGCTCCCGCTCCGGTGGCCCGTGCGCTGCTGGCTACCGGAGCGGGATTCCACGCGGGCAATGCCGTCCTCATGGGACTCAACCGCTTCGTATGGGCCTTCCTCGGTACTTACCCGGCGGTGATGTACTGCTCCCGCGCCCTAGGACGTAGGAAGAAAGAGGCTTGAGGGTGCGGTTGGAAGGTGAGGCCGGCCTCGTTGGCCACATCACCAGGAAGCACGCGGGCAAGATCGCCGGCGCCGTGCTGCTCGGTCTGGTGGCCGCTGTGGCCGGCCTCGCCCAACCCGTCTTCATCGGGCAACTGATCGCCACGGTGGAGAACAGCGCGCCCCTGGCCTGGCCGATCGTGATCGTGCTGCTGCTGTTCGCAGCGGAGGCCACGCTGAGCGCGTTGCAGGCCTACGCCATGGGGCGCACCGGCGAGAGCATCGTCTACCAGACCAGGACCGTGCTGGTCGATCGCGTACTCGGAGCCGACTACCGCGCGTTCGGTAAGCACCGGATCGGTGACATCTCGTCCCGCATCATCGCCGACACGGCGATGCTGCGTATCGCCTTGTCCCAGAGCCTGTCTTCCATCGTCGTCGACACCGCCATGGTGCTCGGCGGGGCCGTGCTGATGTTCCTCATCGACCCGTTGCTGCTGGGGATCACGCTCGGCTGTCTGGCGGTCGCCAGCGTTCTGTCCCTGGTCCTGGCCCGCAGGCTCAAGGTCGTCGCCACCCAGCAACGCACGATCATGGGTGATTTCGGCGCCGACCTGCATCGAGCGATCAGCGCGCTCGCCACCGTGAAGTCCTCCGGAGCGGAGGACTTCGAGAAGGATCGGATCGGCAAACTCGCTTTCGCGGCTCGCCGGTCCGGCATCAGGGTCAGTGCGCTCGGGGCGCTGCTGGCGCCCGCGATGGGCATCGGTATGCAGGTGTCGCTCGCCGTCGTCATCGTGACCGGGATGAGCCGGGTGGCCACGGGCTCACTCAGCGCCGCCTCGCTGACCGCGTTCATCATGTACCTGTTCTACCTGGTGTCGCCCCTGATCACGCTGTTCATGGCCATCGGACAGCTTCAGCAGGGCAGGGCGGCGATCGGTCGGATCAGCGAACTGGCCGACATCGAGCAGGAGGCCGAGGTGCGGTCCCCCGTCTATTCGGTGGACACCGTGAACCTGTCCGAACAAAGCCACGACGAAGTGAGATTCGAAAGGGCCAGTTTCAGCCACGGTGACACACCGGCGTTGCGGAACGTCTCGTTCACGGCTCCGGGCCGGGGGCTGACCGCGATCGTCGGTCCCTCGGGCTCCGGTAAGACCACGTTGTTGCAACTGCTGATGCGGTTCTACCCGTTGGAGGATGGGCGCATCCTCATCGGCGGGCAGGACATCAACACGATCCCGGTGCGAGAATTGCGCAAACTGGTCGGCTACGTGCAGCAGGAGAGTACGGCACTGCGTGGCACCATCGCCGACAACCTCCTGTACGGGCAGAGCGGAGCAAGCGACAGTGAGCTCGAACGCGCGCTGGCCCTCAGTGGGTTGGAACCGGTCGTGCGGAGGCTGCCCAAGGGCCTGAACACCGAGCTCGGTGAAAGCGGTGCGGGGCTGTCCGGCGGTGAGCGCCAGCGGTTGGCGGTCGCGCGGACCTTGCTGCGTCGACCGTCCGTCCTCCTCCTCGACGAAGCGACATCCAATTTGGATTCGGAGTCCGAGCTGATGCTGCGGAACACCGTCACCCAGATCGCCCGTGAGTGCACGGTGATCAGCGTCGCCCACCGGCTTTCCACCATCGTGGACGCCGACCGGATCGTGGTGATGGACGCGGGCGAAGTGCGGGCGATGGGCACACACGAACAGCTGCTGCAGGACAGCCCGCTGTACCAGCGGTTGACCTCGATCCAGTTCGGTGGCCCGTCCGGCCGTGCGGAAACGGTATCGGGCCAAAACTGTGCGGTCGGCTCGCTGCGCGGCTCACTTCCCCTGGTGTAAGGAGGTTTGTGGACCTATGCCACCCGCGTTGAAGGACGACTCGTCCGATACGCTCGTCCGCCTCGGTGACGGCCGACGGTTGCACGTGTCGTTGCGAGGCACCCCGACGGACACGCCCACCGTGGTGTTCGAAAGCAGTCTAGCCTCACCTCTACAGGTGTGGGAGTGGGTGCGCCGCGGCTTGCCACCCGAGGTGCCCACACTGGCCTACGAACGCGCGGGGTGCGGCTGGAGCGATCCCGGTCCGCGACCGCGGACGGTGCCCCGGCTGGCGGATGACCTCGACGAGCTGTTGGACGCCGTGGGGGTCACCGGGCCGGTCGTGCTCGTCGGACACTCCTTCGGCGGCCTCATCGTCCGCCACTACGTGGGACGACATCCGCATCGGGTGGCGGGTGCGGTGTTCGTGGACGCGCTCCACCCGTGGGAACTGCGGCGTTCCGCCACTCAACGGCGTGGAATGGCCTGGTTGGAGCAGTCACTGAAACTGTCCGCTCTGCGGGCGAGTCTCGGCCTTGCCCGCAAGCGGATCGAGGAGCAGTTCGTCGACCTTCCCGACGAAGCCGCACGGACAGCCAGGGCCCAGTTGTACCGGGCGGCCTTCTGGCGCACGGCCGTCTCGGAACTCGTCTGGTGGAAGAACTCCGATCCCACGCAGGTGGAGGTGGGAACGTTTCCCGACGAGTTCCCGCTCGGGGTCGTGATCTCGGGGGAGTCCCTACGCAACGACGTGGCTCATCAGAGGTTGCAGCAGGACTTCCTGTCGTGGTCCCGGAATTCCTTCGCGGTGCCGGTGCGCGAAGCCGGGCATTTCGAACTGATCCTCAACGCACGCTGGGCCCAGCTCGTGTCCCAGGCCGTGACGGCGGTGCTCCAGCCGAGAAACGAAGTCCCGGTGTCCGGTGCCGGAGAAGGAGCCAACTATGGCGAGTAGGAAGGCCAGAGGCGCACTGTATGCGTTGTTCGCCACGTGGTTCGGGCTGACCGTGGCGGGCCAGAAACTCTATCGCGACCAGAGCAAGCCGAGCTTCTGGGACAAGCTCTACCTCATCGTCACCGACTGGAGGTTCTTCGCGCCCAACCCGGGGATCCACGACCACCATCTTTTGATGCGCGACAAGTTGTCGGACGGGACGCTCACGGAGTGGCGCGAGGTCAGCCACGTGGAGGAGCGCACTTTGTTGCACGCGGTGTGGCACCCGCACCGCAGGGCCGAGAAGACGGTGTTCGACACGTCGGCGGAACTGCTGCGATTCATCGGACAGCGCGGACCGAACAACGGTAACGCCGACCCCACCGTGCAGCTGTCGGTGCCGTACCTGACGTTGCTGGCGCACGTCGCCACCCGACCACACCATCCCGACGCGGTGCAGACCCAGTTCCTGATCGCGGTGTCGGGCGGGTACGACGAAGAGGACGAGCCCACGATGGTGTTTCTGTCGGAGTTCCATGCCGTGGCCCCGAATCACGAGCGTTCGCACCAGGAGGCGGGCGCCGACACGGCGGTGGAGCGGCGGACACGGTGACGACGGCACGTGGTGAGGTCGCCGATGTGGTGGTCGTCGGCGCCGGACTGGCGGGTGCGACGATCGCCGCTTTGTCGGCGGGCCGTGGTTACCGGGTGCGGGTGCTGGACAACGGTGGACGGGCCGGGAACAGCGGTGCGGAGGCGCTGCCCGCGGGCGTGCACTCGGTACTGGAGGAATTGGGGCTACGCGAGCAGATCGTCGCGGCCGGCGCTCGCCGCTCGGAGTACGCGGTGCTGGACTGGGGCAATGGCTCGGCACCGTGGCGCAGCCCTGTGACCGGACCCGGGTCGTACGACCATGGTTACCACGTCGACTACGCCGCACTGGTGGAACTGATCCGGCGTCGCGCCGGTGAATTGGGTGCCACACTGGAACCGTCCGTCACCGTTACGGGACCAGTCGTGTCGAACGACGTCGTGACCGGTGTGTACGTCCGTGACCGGGGCTCCGACGACGGTACACATCGGATTCCGGCCCGATTCGTGGTCGATGCCAGTGGCGAGGATCGCGTGATCGCAGGCGGATTCGGTGACCGGGTGTCCGATCCGGCGTCGACCCGGCACGTGCACCGCACTCGACTGTCACCGGAGCAGGCGACCGGCGAACCCGAGGTGTTCCACACCGAAGCACAGGCAGACGGGGCGTTGTGGCGGTGGGTTCTTCCCTGTGCGGACTATGTCGAGGTCGGGCAATTGCGTCGGCCCGAACAGGACCGTGACTCCACCTGTACTGTGTGGACTCCTTGGAGTTCTCAGCGCATCGCGGGACCCGGTTGGTTGGCGGTGGGCGATGCGGCCGGTGTGTCCGATCCACTGTTCTTGTCGCCCGCCACGGTCGCCCTGCTCGCGGCTCAGGCCGCCGCAGAGATGTTGCACTCGGTGCTCTCCGGGCTCGCCGACGGTGTCGAGATGTCCGCTCGTTACGTCGACGCCTACACCGAGACCCTCCGGTGTACGCGGGAATTCGCCGCGTTTTGTCTCGACCCTTCGCGGCAGCGGCAGACGGAGGCGGAGTTGGTGCGGGACCTCACCGGGATGTTGAACTCGCGTGAATTCGGACCGGCGCTCGGCCGGACTCGTCGGGCGCTGGAGGGAAATGGTCCTCTGTTCGACTGCGAGTGCCCGGAAGGTCCACTCGTATCGGCGCTGGAAATGCCGCTCCCGCGGGGCTAACAATCGTTTACTTGATGGATGTGTAAAGCGTTTCCGCCAGTACGCTGGTGTTTGTCGGCATAGCGCCGGCCAATAGTGGAGGTGTGATAATGAACAACATTGAAAAGGCTGCTCAGTCGGCCGTTCCGGAGCAGGGTGGCGTGCTGCGTCCGTTGGAGCGGGCCAACGGCACGGCTCCCGTTCTCGGCACGCCGGCGCTGGTCACGGCGGCCGGTGTGCTCTTCGTGGCCGGGAACATGGTTCTCGACCTGGTGGGCCACGAGAGCGCGGCCAAGCACGACGGCGGCGTTCCGTCGGGCAAGTCCGGTGCCGAACTGCTGTCCATGCGGACGAAGGGCATGCAGAACTAAGTCCACGGCGGCGTGGTTCGCATGACCAGGGGGTCCACCAGTTCTCCTCGGTGGGCCCCCGCAGTTTTGTGTTCCGCCCCGAACGCGAGCCTGTCGCTTGTGCCGTCTTTTTCCGCCGCAGCGGAGTGGGAAATCACCCGACCCCATGTCGGGGGATCGGCGATGTGTGGCGTAAACCGCCACCATGATGCCCTTGGAAATTACCTCGGAGTGTGTTGACGTACGGCGTCGACCGATTGTGAAGGTGTGACGATGAACAATATTGAGAAAATCGCCCAGATCGCTATTCCAGAGCAGGGTGGTGCTCTGGCTCCGTTGCAGCGGGTGAACGACGGCATGCTCGGTTTTCAGGAGGCGTCGTTCGTGGTGAGCGCTTGCCCCTCCTTCCTCATCGCGGCCACCGGTGCGGCGAGCTCGACAGGTCTTGAGGACAGTCGGCTCGTCGAGAGTGTGCCCTCGGGTGGGTCCAGCGCCGAGCTGTTGTCCATTCGCGCGAGCGGGATGCGGGCCTGAAGGACACAGCGAGGCGTCGTGAAGACGTCCGAAGGCCGCTGAGGGCACAGCGGTGAGTTCGTGGGGCGGTGGGGTCTGTCCATTCGCTTCCGGCTGATCCCACCGGTTCGAGGCGCTAGAGTGTGTCGCCCGTATTCGGGTCGTCCTGATGCTCGGCGGAATGGAGAGATGTATGGGTTCGAACAACACACGAGCGCGGAAGTACACCGTCGAGTACCTGACGGGTATCGGAGCTCTGGTCGGTTTCGTCGCCGGAATGCTCTTCGATCAGGTGCTCGTGGGAATGGTCATCGGGATGGCGTTGGGCAGTCTGATCGGGTACGTGCTCAAGCGGCGGTCCGGGCAGAACTGACCTCATCAGCCGACGGTGGGCCGCGTGCGCGGCCCACCGGGCGAGTGGGAGCCCATCAGTCCGAGTCGGTGGGCCAGTGCCGCCGCCTCGGTGCGGTTGGCGGCGTTCAATTTGCGCAGGATACTGAGTACGTGGGAACCGACGGTCGCGCGTGTGATGAACAATCGTTCGGCGATCTGTGAGTTCGACTGGCCTTCCGCCAAGCAGCGCAGTACATCGTGTTCCCGGGCGGTGAGACGGGTCAACCGCTGCGTGGGGGCGAGGGTGAGGATGTCGACGATCTGCGCGCGGTGCCGGTCGAGCAGCTGGGACGAGCAGTAGAACTGTCCACGCAGGGCACAGTGGATCGACGAGACGATCTCCCATGGAGGGTCGTTCACCAGGACGATGCCACACACCCCGTTGGCCAGTGAGGCGGCCACTTCCTCGGGGTCGTCCTGGCAGACGGCGACGATCGGATACGGCGGTCCGGGCACACCTCGCTGACCGAGGGTTCTCCTCAACGACCCGATGTGGTCGAGTTGAGAGAACTGAACCAGCCACACATCCACATCGGTGGAGTGGGAGTCGAGGGGGTTTCCCCGAGCCGGGGTCAGCGCCGGACCCATCCGCAGCTCGGGCCCACCGAAGTCTGAAAGGGACAGAACGGTGAGGAGGCGGGACCGGACGGTCCCGTCGTCGATCAAACCTAACGAGATCACGGATTTTCCTGCTTTCCGGCAGGGGGGACGGACACGGTCGGAAGCAGACGTACACCACTGCTGGTCGCGGTTGTGTGTAGCACAATCGGCACGGCCGATGCCATGACGAACCTCTCCCCGCTGGTCGTGATCAGCAACATGATGGAGCCGCGCGTTGAGGTAATGCCGTCGGTTGGGGGAGGCGCACCGCACGATGCCGGACGTACGTTGTTCCGGCGGTGGTCCACTGCTCATCGAGGCGCTCGTTCGGTCGGCCACCGCTGGCATGTCGGAGGAAAGATGCGGTTGCGGATCAGCACACCACGCCGGAAAGACAGCCCGAAGGACGACATCGACGCGGCGTTTCAGCGGGTCGAACGGTTGACAGCGACCGGGGCGACAATCAGCGCGCTGGAGTTGTTGGCGGCCCGGAAGGCGTTGGAAGACCGGAGCCTGTTGGGTTGGCCCGTGTCCAGGACGCGGATGCTGTCACTCAACCGGACACCGGGCCGGTACCTGGACAAGGTGCTCCGCTACCCGCAGGTGCTCGGCGTGGTCGGTGCGCGCGCGGTCAGCGGTCTCACCCTGCTGTCGCCCCGGGTCAGCCGTCGCGGCAGAGCGGTGGCGCTCGCCGGGATGACCGGTACGGGCGCGGCCATCAACCTGCGCAGCAACTACGGACTCGACGGCTCCGACCACTTCGCGTTCATCAACTTCGCCGTCGCGTTGTTGGAGAAGCTCTACCCCAACGACCGCAGGGCGCGTGAGGCCGCGCTGGCGTTCATCGCGGCCCAGAGCTGCCTGGCGTACTTCACGTCCGGTGCGGTGAAGATGACCTCGCCGGTGTGGCGCAGCGGGGATGCGATCACCGGCGTCTTCCGTACCCGGACCTACGGGGACCGGTTCTTCTACGAACTGGTCAAGGACCGCAAGCTTCTGGCGCAGGCGGTGGCGTGGGGGACCATGGTGGCCGAGGTGCTGTTCCCCTTGGTTCTGGTCGCGCCACGGCCGATCGCGAAGATGATCCTGCTCGCCGGCATGGGCTTCCACCTCGGCAACGCCCGGTTCATGGGGTTGAACCGGTTCTTCTGGTCTTTCGTGGCGTCCTATCCCGCGGTAGCGCATTTCTCCCGGCACCTGGGCCGGGCGGACGCCAAGGCACGGCGTGCGGCGATCACGGAGGGGACGGAATGAGAAAAGCGATCGTGCTCGGTGCGTCGGTGCTGGCCGCGGCGAGTGCCGCGGCGGTGGTGGCGGCGCGTCGGCTGAATTCCGTCGCCGACTGGCCCGAAGCGCCGGGACGGTTCACCACGGTCGGTTCCGAGTCGATCCACCACCTGTCCAACTCCGAGGGCAACGGCCCGACGATCGTGTTCGAAAGCGCCCTGTCGTGTCCGTGCACGGAGTGGGCGTGGGTGATCCGCGAACTCGACGGTCGGCTGCCGTACCTCGCCTACGACCGGCCCGGTAACGGGTGGAGCACACAGCACGCACCACCGCGTACGGCCGCCGAGCACGCGGCGACTTTGCGGGAGTTGCTCTCCAACGCCGGCTTGCCGGGGCCCTATGTTCTCGTGGGGCACTCGGTGGGCGGACTGCTGGCCAGGACGTTCGCTCTGCACCACGCCGATGACGTCGCGGGGATCGTACTCGTGGACTCCTCCCACCCCGATCAGTTGGAGCGTTCGGCGCTGCAGCGTGAGGGGATGTCCTTGGTGGAGCAGGGCATCTGGGCTACGTATTGGCGTGCTCGATTCGGTCTGTCCCGGCCGGATGACGGCTTCGGCGCGATCGGTGAGCTTCCGGAACATCTGGTCGAGCCCAGCCGGAAGGTCATGCACAGGCCGGAGCCGTGGGCGGCCGCGCGTCGGGAGTTCGCGGACTGGTACACGTTCTGGGCCAACGAGGCGCGGGAGGCAGTGCCCCGTGCTGACGTCCCGGTAGCGGTGGTCACGGCGGGTGCGCAGTCGTCCATGGACCTCGCTCACGCCCGGATGCAGGCCGAACTGGCGCAACTCACCGACGTCGGTTCCCACGACGTGGTGTACGCCGCGGAGCACGACGCGTTGGTCATGCGTCGAGAGCTGGCTTCCCGGGTGGTCAAAGCCGTGGAGTGGGCTGTCGAGAACCGGGTCGCCGCGCAGCAGCCCGTCACAGGACGAAAAAGCTAGGAGACGGCCATGAGAATTCGTTGGTCCCGTCCGACCCTCGGATGGGCGACCGCGCGCCGCTGGGCGCTGTACGGCACGCTCTGTCTGTGGTTCGGCCTGACCATCTGCCAACAGGCGAATCGTCCGCATCCGCTGGGGAAACGTCTCGATCCCACGGCGATGGCCATCCCCAACTGGCGGTTCTTCGCCCCCACACCGGCCAGGCACGACTTCAACGTGCTCTACCGTGAGCGGCTCGCCGACGGAACGTTGACACCGTGGCGGGAACACCAGATCACCCAGGACCGGACACTGCTGCAAATGCTGTGGCACCCGGGTCGTCGTATGGAGAAGGCGCTCTTCGACGTCGCCTCCGAGCTGCTCCAGTCGTATGAGAAGGTGACCGAGCCCGAGCGCATCCAGCTCACCGTCGCGTACCTGTCGTTGTTGAATTTCGTGACCCATCAGGTCGAGCATCCCGCCGATGCCAAGGAAGTGCAGTTCCTCATCGCACAGTCAGCCGGACATGAAGAATCCTTGGAACCAAGGATGCTGTTCCTGTCGGAGTTCCATTCGCTTTCTGGGACACACGACACCGAAGTGACCCGGGAGCCGGTATGCGCTACCACGTGAAGCCAGAAGCCTACGGTGAGGCTTTGCACGAAGTCTACGACCACATGTATCCGGGCGAGGACACTCTGGGTGCCATCGAGTTCCTGGCGTCGTTGGCCGGGCCGGAAGGCCGAGTGGTCGAGTTCGGGGCGGGCACCGGACGACTGGCCATCCCGCTCGCCGAACGGGGCCTGGAGGTGTATGCGATCGAGGCATCACCATCCATGTTGGACAATCTCCACGAGCGCGATGCCGGCAACAAGGTGAAGACCGTGTGCGCCGACTTCGCCGAGCACGTGGTCGGTGATGGCTTCGACCTCTGCTACATCGCCTGCAACACGTTGTTCATGGTGGTCGACTCCGAACGCCAGATCGAGGTGTTGCGTAGGGCGGCCGAGCACCTGAAGCCCGGGGGCAGGTTGGTGGTGGAGGTGTACGACCCGACCCCGATCCACCGGTTCGACAAGCCGAACGTGCAGATCCGGCACCTGACTCCGGACCGGGTGATGATCGACCATATGGACGTGGACCAGCTGGAACAGCTGTTGGTCCAGGTGCACACCGTCATCGGTAACGGTTCGGTCAGCACCTATACCGAACTGAGCCGGTACGCGTTCCCCCGCGAGCTGGACCTCATGGCGAGGTTGGCGGGGTTGGACAAGGAAGCCCGCTACGGGGACTGGCGGGGCGGGCCCTTCGGCCACGGCTCGCGGCAGCACGTGACCGTGTACCGGTCACAAGCGCAAGCGTAAGGAGGCCAGGTGCGCATCGCATTGGTGGCGATCGGTTCACGTGGCGATGTACAGCCGTTCCTCGCTCTGGGCTCGGCGTTGCGTTCCCGAGGGCACGACGTGTGTTTGGCGACTCACGCCGATTTCCGTGACCTGACCCACGAGGCGGGGCTCGAATACGCGGTCGTTCCTGGCAGTCCGGCGCATTATTTCGGTTCCCCGGAAGTGATCGCGTCACTGAGGTCGAGCCGCTCGCCGTGGCAACTCGTGCGCAGGATGCCCAAGCAGGACGCGGCGGTCGCCGCCGAGGCGACGGCGGTGATGGCGGGGTACGTGCACCGGGCGAGCGAGGGAGCCGACGCTCTGGTCACCTCGCCGTTCGTGCGCAACGCCTTCCTCGGTCGCCCACCGGACATCCCGTGGACGTTCGTGTCGTGGTACCCGAACACCCCCACGTCGGCGTTTCCCGCGATGGGTATGCCCAGGCTTCCGCTCGGAGGGCTGTACAACCGGATCAGCCACCACGTGTCCCAGCGCATCGAGTGGCGTACGAGCCGGCCTGTGGTGAACGCCTATCGCGCGAAACTGGGCAAGCGGGCGCTGGGCGGTCGAGTGCCGTTCGCCGAACTGGAACGTGGCAGGCCGGCCTTCTGCCTGCAGAGTCCTGCGGTGTTACCGAAACCGAGTGACTGGCCGGACACCGTCCACATGGACGGCTACTGGTTCTGGGACCGGGAGTGGGAACCGACTCCAGAGGCGATCGCGGCGGTCGAGGAGGGGCCTGCGCCGATCGTGCTGTCGTTCGGTTCCCTGTGGCCCGCCTACCCTGAGCACAGCCTGGCCACTGTCGTCGCCGCGGCACGGGCCCAGGGACGCAAGGTCGTGGTGATCGACGGGCCCGACGGGGACCGACTGCCGCCGGACGTGGTCCGCCTGCACGACGTCGACTACACGTGGCTGTTCCCCCGCGCGGCGGCCGTGGTCCACCACGGCGGATTCGGCACCGGCGCGGCGGTGTTGCGAGCGGGTGTTCCACAGGTCGTCGCCCCGATCTTCGTGGACCACCCGTTCTGGGCCGAAAGGATGGAGGCACTCGGTGTCGCCCCGCAGGGCATCCCCGGATCGCGACTGGAACCGGGCCTCGTGCGCCGTGCGCTGAAGCAGGCCGTCCACGACTCGGACATGCGTCGGCGGGCCGAGGAGCTCGGACGCATGATACGCGCGGAATCGGCCGTGGAACGCGCGTGCGTCGCGCTGGAACGATGGGTCGGGGTGTCGGAGTCCACATCATGGCGGTGCTGACCAAAGCCGAGCTTGGTCTGCGGTTGCAGAGCGTCCGTGGTGCGATCTGGCAGGAAGCGTTGGCCGGTGACGCCTACGCACACCTACTGCGCGACTATGTCGACCCGTCGTCGACGATCGAACCTTTGGCATTCACCACGCCGGTGACGCGCAGCGCCGTGGGTGCGTGGATCGTCACGGACCCCGCTCTAGCCACCACGGTGCTCACAGACGACGCGTTCGGCCATCTGCGCACCGACGGCCACAAAGCGCACCTACAGATCCTGCCGTTACCCGAGGCGGGATTGACACCCGGTCCCACTGAGAGGGAGCGCATCGTGGCCGCGCTCGCCACCACGCCCGGATTCCACGAGTCGTGGACGAACGCGCTCACCGAACACGCCTTCCGGCTCGCCCGAGAGCTCGAACACCACGAGTCCTTCGACCTGGTCGGTGACTATGCAGGACCACTGGCAGTCCGCGCGCTCACCGAGGTCGCCCGCCACGCCGGGCAGGACGCGGACACGTTGGCGGGACACGTCCGAGGCCTCGCCTGTGTCTCGGACGCGCTGGCCACGCCACAGACACTGGACGACGTGCTCGCGGTGACGGCCGCGGTACGGGCGGCGCACCTCGCTGTCGGACGCGGCACGGACGACCGAGCCACCCACCCGCCGCTGCCTTTGACGGTGCTCTACCTCGCCACGGCACCGACCGCGGTGGTCGCCGCTCTGCGCGAACACTGCACGGGCGGAGAAACGCGGTGGTGGAGCCACCGCAATCCTCCACTGCGGCTGCTTCCACGCGTGGCGCAACACGACCTCGAACTGGGCGGGCACCGAATCCCCGAGAACGACCAGGTCGTGGTGCTCGTCGAACCACAGGACCGGCACCTCGCCCCGGACGACACGAACATGGTGGACACCGTGGTGGCGGCCGACCCCTGGAGCGCGGCCCTCCGGAACCTTCTCGACCTCACCGTGACCATCGCCGCGGACGTACTGCTGACCCGGTTTCCCGGCCTCCGCTCCGAGGCCGAACCACTGCGCAGGCCACGGAGCCCGGTGACTCGGCGTTTCGCCCAATGGCAGGTGAGTACTCGATGAGCCCTTTCGAACCGATGCGGGTATTGTTCACGACGATCGCCCACCCCACGCACTACTACTCGATGGTGCCGTTGGCCTGGGCGTTGCGTTGTGCCGGTCACGAGGTCCGGGTGGCTTCCCAGCCTTCGCTCGCCGATGCCGTCACCCGCAGCGGACTCACCTTCGTGCCCGTGGGCGAGGACCATCAGTGGGCGGAGAAGTTCGCGGCCAACACAGCCACGGCCGGAACGGCTCCGAGGATCGACTTCACCGATCTGCTCGCCGACCCGGACCCGCACGACCTGCTCGGTTTCTACACGATCCTGGTTCCCGGACTCTTCGCCCCACTGAACAACAAGTCCATGGTGGATGGTCTCGTGACGTTCGCCGAGGAGTGGGAACCTGACCTCGTGTGTTGGGAGCCGCTCACCTGGGCCGGGGCGATAGCGGCCACGGTCACGGGAGCCGCTCACGCCCGACTGCTGTGGAGCGCGGACGTCCTGGGAGCGACCCGGCAGGCTTTCCTCGACGCGCAGTCGAACACACCCGGACCTCTTCGAGACGATCCGCTGGAGGAGTGGCTCACCTGGACACTGCGCAAGTACGGTCGGGACTTCGACGAAACCGTGGTGGAGGGACACTGGGTCGTCGACCAGGAATCTCCCAGCCTGGGCCTGTCCACCGCGCAACCACGGCTGCCGATGAGTTACGTGCCGTACAACGGACCCGCGCTGGTTCCGGACTGGGTGCGCGAGAAACCCGACCGTCCTCGGGTGTGTGTGACGCTCGGGGTCTCGGCGCGTTCCGGCCTGGGGCACACCAGTGTGCCTCTCGGTGAGCTCGTGAGAGCGCTGGCATCGCCGGACATCGAGCTCGTCGTCACCGCCGGCGCCGCGCAGAGAGGAGAGCTGGGTCGACTTCCCTCGTCCGTACGGCTAGTAGAGAACGTGCCGATGCACGCTCTTCTGCCGACGTGCGCGGCGGTCATCCACCACGGTGGTGCGGGAACCTGGTGCACGGCACTGAGATCGGGAACACCGCAACTGGTCCTGCCGGACATCTGGGACGCACCGTGGAAGGCCGCACGGCTCGCCGAGCACGGTGCGGGATTGGTCGAGCCCGCGAGCACGTTGACGGTGGAGTCGGTGCGCGACAAACTCCAGCGGCTGCTGGACGACCCGTCGTACCGCCGGGAGTCCGAGCGACTGCGTGCCGAGTTGTTGGCCCAACCCTCACCCGCCGAGGTCGCGGACGAGTTGATACGTCGCACCCGAGAACACGCGGCGCGTCGAGCATGACAGGTGTCATGTCCAGCCGGTGAAATGTACATGGCTATTGCTGACCGTTGAGTCTTTCTCCCACACCGAATTCTTTCTACTGTGGAGATATGCATGGTCCCGTGGTGGAAGTGAACGATCTACATTGCTCTTACGGCTCATTCGAAGCGGTGAAAGGGATAGACTTCCACGTCGAGCGTGGGGAGCTGTTCGCGTTGTTGGGCACCAACGGCGCAGGTAAGACCACAACGCTGGAGACGCTCGAAGGTCATCGCAGGCCGGCCGGCGGATCGGTACGCGTGTTGGGGCTCGACCCGGTGGGCGACCGCAAAGAACTGCGCAGTCGGATCGGCATCATGTTGCAGGACAGCGGATTCGCCGGGGATCTCACGGTGGCCGAGACGGTGGAGTTGTGCCGTGCGATGAGCAGCCGTGATTCCGATCCGCGGGCCAGCTTGGAAAGACTGAGTCTGGATCACCGCAGCGACGTCCGGGTCAAGCAGCTCTCCGGTGGGGAACGGCGAAGGCTCGACCTGGTGCTGGCGACACTGAACTCACCGTCGTTGCTGTTCCTGGACGAACCGACGACGGGTCTGGACCCCGAGTCCCGCACCACCGTGTGGGCATTCGTACGCGAACTGCTCGCCGACGGTGTCAGCATCGTCCTCACCACGCACTACCTCGACGAGGCGGAGAACCTCGCCCACCGGCTGGCGATCATGCATGACGGTCGGATCGCCGTGGAGGGTGCCCTGGCGGATGTGCTCAGCGCTCAACGCGCCCACATCGGTTTCGACCTGCCGCCGGGTCCGTTCGAGCTGGACCTGCCCGGCTTGGCGGGGGACCTGGACCCCGAACGCTTACGTGAGGGACGGGTCCACATCCGCACTCCCGACCTGGAACACGACCTGCGTGCGGTGATGCAGTGGCAGAGCGCGCACCAGTTCCCCTTGCGGAGGTTCCGCGCCCACCACGCCTCGCTCGACCAGGTCTTCCACGACGTACTCGACCGCAACCGGGTGGAGACGGTGCCCATGACCGGTGTCCAGCCCGTCCAGGGGGAGCTCCGATGAGTCTCACACGCAAGCAGATCAACGCGCTGTTCCTCGCCGAGACCAAGTTGTTGGCCCGTAACTCCACGGTGGCGGCGACCGCCTTGATCGTCCCCGTGGTGATGGCGGTCTTCATGACCCTGTTCTCCCAGGACAACCTCGGCCCGCTCGGCTGGGCGCTGCCCGTGGCGCTACAGATCCTGCTCATCATCGGTATGACGGTGTACATCAGTACGGCGCTCGCGTTGACCGCTCGGAGGGAGGATCTCTACCTGAAGCGGCTGCGTAGCGGCGAGGCCGGAGACAGCACGATCATCATCGGAATCAGCTCACCGTTGGTGGTGCTCGGTCTGCTGCAGTGCGTACTCGCCGTGGGCATCGTGTGGGCGCTCGGCCCCGCCTCGCCCCGCAACGTGCTCGTCTTGCTGCTGACCGTCGTGCTCGGCGTCGTGATGGCCGCTACGCTGGGTTTCGCCACCACCGGATTGGTGTCGAGCCCCCAACAGGCCGACATGGCGGGTATGCCTTTCTTCCTCTTCCTGCTGGCGACCGGCATCTGGGGCGCGACGAATGGCGCGGCCGGGCCTTCCGCGGAACAGCTGTGGACGCCGGGCGGAGCGATCGTCGACCTGATGCGTATCGCCTACGATCCGACGGGTTCGTTCGCCGGGCAGCTCGCCGATTCGGTACCGGGCCTGCTCGTCCTGTCGGCCTGGGCTGTCGTGGGGGCGATGGCGGCCCGGCGATTCTTCCGCTGGGACAGGCGTGTCGGCTGATCGGCGCCGGGTGTCAGCTCGACGCGAACGCCTGCCTGTTGCCGACCAAACCCAGCGAGTGGGCTATCGCTGCGGCCTCGGTCCGGTTCGACGCGTCCAGTTTCCGCAGGATACGCAGGACGTGCGAGCCGACCGTGGCCCGGGTGATGTGCAAGTGCGCGGCGATCATGGGGTTGGACATGCCATGTGCGAGGCAGGTCAGCACCTCGCGTTCGCGTTCGGTCAAGGAGTTGAGGGTGGTCTCTTCGGGGCCGGAGAACAGGCCGATCACATCGCCGCGGTAATCGCTGAGCGACTGGGGCGAGATGAACAGGTGCAAAGTGGACGCCGAATGGATCGCCGCCGCCAGGTGCCATGGAGAGTCGGTCATCCGTACTACCGCGGAGACTCCGCGTCTGAGGACATCGCTGATCTCCGTCCGCTCTCCCGAGCACACCGCGACGATCGGCCGCACCGTATGGCCGGACTCGCCCGTTCGTTTGTCGAGCAGGCGGGGCCATCGGGTGCAGCGAAGAATGTCGGAAGATCTGGCGATCCATACGTCTGGGCTGCGTAATGAGCCCGAACCGCGGAGTGCTTCCTCGAGCGTGGGCATGGTCGCTGTCAGTTCAATGTGGAGTCTCTGGAGGTCGAGGGCGTGGAGCCAGGACAGTCTGCCGTCATCTGAATTGAGCTTGCTCGCGTCCTCGACCAGCCCCACAGTGACCATATGATCCCCAAAACTACTTGACGTAATGAGTGTATGTGCATATCGCCCAATCGGGTAAAACGCTTTTAGATTATCCCTTGATCGACTTCAGTCAAGTCGGGTCGACGTCGGCGACTGCTCTCGCTTGCGGGGGCGAAAGGTGGCGTCAGACCGCGATGAGCTCGCCTTTTGTTTCGGATAAGCCGAAATCTCTTGGGTGTGGTCGGTGTGTGGGTAGTCTGATTCCCTCCGAAAGTAGGGGTCGGCGCCCACTTTGTTTGCGAGTGTGATTTTCCGACTAATCGGACTTTGGGGACATTGCGCGGCCCCCTCGACGTGGAGGCGGCCTGTTTGCTGAAGTTACCCGCGGTGGTCATCTGCGAAGTAGTGGATGATCCGAAAGGGTAATCAGTGAAATGGTGGATGCCGCACGATCATGGCTTCCATGATCGTTTTGAGAGGACTCGCACCAGGGCAGGAGGTAGCGTGGGCGGCACTGAGTACGCTCCTGAACTCGCATCGATGTACGACGCCCTGTATGAGACCCGCGGCAGGGACTACGCGACCGAGGTCGCGATGGTGCTGGCCGAGGCCGCCGAAGCGGCCGGGCGAGAACCGGGATCCGTCCTCGACGTCGCCTGCGGCACCGGCGAACACCTGCGGCACTTCGCCGAGCGGGTGTCTGAGGCCGAGGGGCTGGAGCTGTCCTCGGCCATGTTGGACATCGCCGCTTCCCGCCTGCCCGGCGTGCCCCTGCACAAGGCGGATATGCGGAAGTTCGCCCTCGGAAGGCGATTCGACCTCGTCACGTGCCTGTTCAGCTCGATCGGCTACGCGGCCGACGAGGCCGAGCTGCGTGCCACGATCGAGCACTTCGCACGCCATCTCACCGAGGGCGGGGTCGTGATCGTCGAGCCGTGGTATTTCCCGGAGACTTTCCTGCCCGGTTACGTGGCGGGCGATGTCGTGCGGGACGGGCGGCGCACCATCGCCCGGATGTCACATTCGGTGGAGGACGCGGGGCGGACGCGAATGCGCGTGCATTTCCTGCTCGGCGACCCCGATGGTGGCATCAGGCATATCGAAACCGAGCATGTCATCACCCTGTTCACTCGCGAACAGTACGAAACGGCATTCGAATCGGCGGGGCTTCGAGTGAACTATCGTCCGGGTGGCCCATCCGGACGTGGGCTGTTCGTCGGAATCGGATGAGTCGAAAAGTTTACTTCGTTCCATTCCCGAGCCGCCGGGCAGCGGCGAGGAAGCTCGGGTAGTCGCGGTAGTAGTCGCTCTCGTCATAGTGAGCGGAGGCCAGCACCAGGCCGACGGCACCTGCGGAGAAGTTCACCAGATTCCGCCACACCATCGGCCCGATGTAGAGGCCGGTCGCCGGGTGGTCGAGCCGCACCCGCGCCGTGTGGAATCCGTCGTCGAGTTCGATCTCGAACTGCCCGTGCACGGCGATGATCAGCTGTTCGAGCATGCGGTGTCCGTGCGCGCCGCGCACAGTGGAGATCGGCAGGTCGTAGAGGTAGTACACCCGCTTGATGTCGAACAACACGTCCTTGCCTGATTCCACCACCGCCAGGCTGCCCCGCGGATCCGCGTGTTCGGGGAGCCTGATGGTGCGCCAGGGAAGTGACGCCGTGGTGAAAGTGGGCTTGTCGACCGCATCCGTACACTGTGCTGCCATCGCAGTCCCCTCACCGGCCAGCAGGGTCGATCCGACTCTAGGCATTTCCGGCAGGTGGTCGCGTCCGGCGATCGCATCCAATGCGGGCCCCGATGTCCATCAGATGCCGGACGATACGCACCTGGGGCCGAGCTCGGCGAGTGCGTCGTAGCGCTCGGCCAGTGGGGCGAACAGCCGTTACCACAAAGGCGTGGCCCGGCCGAGTCCGCCGGCGATCGCACGAGAACGCTGCTCTCAGTGCCGCCGGGTTCCGGTCCGGTCTCCCACACGGTCACCGACATGCCCGCACAGGCCGGCGTCACCGCGGCGGCCAGGCTGTCGGGGGGCCGAACCCACCACGGCGGCTTTGCTCATGTCTTGTGCACCTTCAACCGGAAAACGTGACGGTGGGCCACGCTGTCGACGTGGCCGGAACCGGCGCGACCACGGAAACCGCCTCGCGACGTCGCGTCGACCGTGTGCGAGCGCAGGAACACGAACCGACGTGATCCACGTGGTCGACCGGCGAGAGGCACTGCGGCGGAAACACACAATCCCGAATACGACGGGGGCGGGCACTGCATAGGGAAGTGCCCGCCCCCGTTCACCGACCATGCCACGGCGTTCTTCGACACCGTGCGCTGCTGCCGGAAGTGGTCAGGAATCGTCCTCGGGTAGTTCCGGGTGTTTGCGTAGCCGCAGGATCGCCAACACCAGGCCGCCCCACAGGATTCCGATGGAGACGATGAGCATCACGATGGCACTCGCCGACATCAGCCTTGCACCTCCTTCTCAGCGGCGGTGGTCTGTCGACTCTGCTTCCAGGGCACCAGCGACAGCAGGATGCCCAGCACCAGCGCGCCGAGAGCCACACCCCAGCCCGCGCCGAGCAGGAACGAGTTCGAGAAGCCGCCGTAGTTCTCCGAAAGCTCCGTTTGCAGGCTGTCCCACAGCATCCAGCCAAGTACGGCCGGGGTGACGGCGCCGAGGGCTACCCTCCACAGCGCACCGAGCCGGATGGCGGAGGTGGCGTTGGCGTGCTCCTGCAGCGGCTTGAGCTGACGGGTCACCCAGGAGATGACGATGACCGAGACGAAAGCGGCGACGACGATGCCGTACTGGTTGATGAAGCGGTCGACGACATCGAGCAGGTGGACACCGTTCGTGGTCGGGAACAGCACGATGGACACGAGCGCTGTGAACCCGCCGACGATTAGCACGGACGGGACACGACGCAGTCCCGTGCGGTCGGAGAAGGACCCGACGACCACCTGCACGATGCTGATGAGCGAGGTCAGTCCCGCGATGGCCAGCGAGGCGAAGAAGAGCACGCCGAACAGCTCGCCCATGGGCATGTTGGAGATGATCTCCGGGAAGGCCACGAACGCCAGGCCGATACCGCCGGTGGCGAATTCGTCCACGGGGACCCCGGCGCTGGCGGCCATGAAGCCGATCGTCGCGAACACGCCGATACCGGCGAGCAGCTCGAACGAACTGTTGGCCAGACCCGCGACCATGGCGGAGCCGCTGAGGTCGGAGCGCCGCCGCAGGTACGACGAGTACGTGATCATGATGCCGAAGCCGACGGACAGGGAGAAGAAGATCTGCCCGTACGCTTGCACCCACACCGTGCTGTCGGCGATGGCCGACCAGTCGGGGGAGAAGAAGGCGTTGAGCCCGTCCAACGAGCCCGGCAGGGTGATCGCCCTGATCACAAGGGCCACGAACAGCACGACCAGCAGTGGGATGAAGATCCTGTTGGCGCGTTCGATGCCGCGGCGCACACCGGCGGCCAGCACTCCGAGAGTGATGAGCCAGACCACGACGAGTGGCACCAGGATGGTGCCCACGTACGAGAGTCCGCCGGTCGGGGCGTCGGGGGCCTGGAGGAAGTCGCCGAACAGGAACCCTTCAGGGTCGTCACCCCAGGCGGTGTTGACCGAGTACCCGGTGTACATGAACGCCCACGCGACGATGACCGCGTAGTAGACCGCGATCACGAAGGAGATGAGGACCTGCCACCAGCCGATGAACTGGGTGCGGCGGGATATCTGTAGGAACGCGGTGGGCGGCGACGCCCGGTACTTGTGTCCGATCGAGTACTCGAGGATGAGAAGCGGGATACCGGCCGTCAGCAGTGCGACGAGGTATGGGATGAGAAAGGCCCCACCGCCGTTCTCATAGGCGACATAGGGGAAGCGCCAGATGTTGCCCAGGCCGATGGCGGAGCCGATGGCGGCCAGGAGGAACCCGGCGCGGGTTCCCCACTGCTCACGGTGCTCTGCTTGCATGGCGTCGTGTCCGAATCGTGGTCGTGTCGATGATTCAAGGAGTCGTGCCGGTCTGTGCCCGGCGCGCCGGAATCCGGTGGGCCGAGCGGGCGGGCCGCGCGACAGGGTGGCAGCCTACTCGGCCGCCGTTCGCGATACCTTAGAACGGAACTGATCGATATGGAACCGTGTAAGTGCGGCGTTCTGGGCGCTCCCACCAGGCCCGAGGACGGATAGGAATCCCGTCGCCGACCGGGAGTCGGTTCCGCCAGTGGCAACATTACTGTCCGGAGTGGACTGGGTCGAATCCGGTTACCGTCGGTTGGTGTCGAGGCTGGAATCGCTGTTTCGCGGGAGCGGCGGGAGCCGAGGAAGTCACGGAAGATACGGAAGCCACCGAGGCGGTAGCCCAGACCATCGACGAACCTTGGCCCGGCCCGAACGGCGGCCGATCCACGACGCCGCGGCATCGCGGCGTGGACTGGACTTGTGCGAGGGCTTTCGTTCACCCGGCGGCGACCTCCTTCCGCTTGTCGCGGTCGCGGTGCCGCAGACGTCGCTCCACCAGGACCCCGGTGATCACGGCCAGCCCGGCGAGTGACACACCCAGGTGCGGATAGACGGCGGCGAGGCCACCCACGATGAGTGCCGCGCGCGGCAACAGGTGACCGTCGGGTGCATACCCCATCAGCCCGGCCGCCACCGCCGCGATGCCCACGACCGCGGTCAGCAGGGTGGTCGTGAACCCGAAGGCCGTGACATCCTGCAACAGCAACTGGGGTTCGAGCACGAACACGTACGGCACCAGGAACGCCGGAACAGCCAGTTTGAACGCCGTCACTCCCGTTCTCATGGGGTTGGCGCCCGCAAGACCCGCGCCGGCGTAGGCCGCCAGACATACCGGCGGGGTGATGTCGGCGATGATGCCGAAGTAGAACACGAAGAAGTGCGCGGCCACGACCGGCACTCCGAGCTGCACCAGGATCGGCGCGGCGATCGTCGCCGTGACGACATAGTTTGCCGTGGTCGGCAATCCCATGCCGAGCAGCAGGCATGCCACCATCGTGAGTATCAGCACCAGGGCGAAGTTGCCCATCGACAGATCCACGATGCCGCCGGCGAGCTTCCCGCCCAGTCCGGTTCGGGTGACCGTGCCCGCGATGATGCCCGCGCTCGCGCACGCCGCGATGACCGGCAGTGCGGCGCGTGCCCCGTCCTCGAACAAGCGCACGAACGCCTTCGGGGACAGGCGGGTGTCCGCGCTCACCAGGCTCACCAACAGTGCGGTGAGGATGCCGAACAGTGCCGCGTTGCCCGCCGAACGGCCCGCCAACAGTAATCCGACGATGACTACGAGCGGGGCGAGAAGGTAGGCACGGGTGAGCAACCCGCGCAGGCGGGGCAACTGGTCCTTCGGCGTGCCGACGATACCCGTACGACGGGCCTCGAAATGCACACCGCAGAACACGCCCAGGTAATACAGCACCGCGGGAACCACCGCGTACAGGATCAACTCGTTGTACGGCGTGCCCGTGTACTCGCCCATGATGAACACCGCCGCGCCCATCACGGGCGGTACCAGTTGGCCTCCGGTGGAGGCCGTGGCCTCCGTCGCTCCCGCGACGTGGGGACGGAAGCCGGCACGCTTCATCATCGGGATCGTGAACGAGCCGGAGGCGACCGTGTTGGCCACCGAACTGCCCGACACCATGCCCTGTAGACCGCTGGCCACCACGGCCGCCTTCGCAGTACCACCCGTGTAGCGGCCGGTGAGTCCGAACGCGAGATCGTTGAAGAACTGTCCGATGTTTGTCCGGACGAGGATGACCCCGAAGAACAGGAACAGGAAGATGAACGTCGACGACACCTGGATGGGTGTGCCGAAGATCGACGTCGAGCTGTAGACCGACTCCGACACCAGCGACTCGAACGAGAAACCCGGGTGCGCGAAGACCGGCATGGAAGGCCCGTAATAGCCGTAGGCCAGTGCGGCCGAGGCGATCACCACGATCGGTAACCCGACACAGCGGCGCGTGGCCTCCAGGATCAGCACGATCGTGGCCGTGGCCACCACGACGTCGGTGTCGGTGAACCCGAACACCACGGCCTGCGTGGTCAGGCGGTCGTAGTCCACCACGATGTAGCCACAGGAACCGAGCGCCGACGCGCACAGCACCGCGTCGTACCACGGCACACCGGGCCTGCCCGCCCAGGCCTTCCTCGCGGGATAGAGCAGGTACACCAGGCTCAGTGCCATACCGACGTGCACTGCGCCCTGGATGATCGAGGTGAACGCGCCGAACAACGCCGTGTAGAGCTGGAACAGCGTCAACGCGGTGCCGAGTACCGCGACGACCCATCTCCACGGTCCGAGCCGGGTGCGGTACCGGCTCTCCCGGTCGTGGGCACGGGCCTGTTCCCGTTCCCGCTCACCGACCTCGTCGCCCGCATCCGGCTGCGGTGCCGGTGCGGATGTCGCCGTGTCGTCGGCCATCGTCGAACGACCCCTTCTTCGACGTGGGACGGCTCAGTCGAGCAGGCCTTGCTCCTGGAAGTACTTCTGCGCCCCCGGGTGCAACGGCACATCGCCCTGGCCGAGGGTGGCCTCTTCCAGGTCGATGAGCTCCTTCTGCGCCAACGTCAAGGAATCGGCCTGTTCGTAGAGCGCCTTGGTGAGCTCGTAGCCCAGCTCCTCGTCGACCTGTGTGGTCGAGGCGTACATCGCGGCGAACACCGACACCGTCGGCACCGGTTCGTCGATGAAGTCGTAGGTGCCCGCGGGAATCTCGTACTGCTCGAACTGACTGTTTCCGACGACGGTGTCCAGCTGCTCGGTGTCGATCGGGATCAGCTTGACCTCGCCGGTGGAGGCTTGCAGCTCCTGCAGACTCGAAGCCGGAACGCCGAGGATCTCGATGGAGGCGTCGGCGTTGCCGTCCTGCAGTTTGGTCTTGGCGTCGCCGAAGCCTTCCTCCAAGGGTGTGTAGGAACCCTCCTCCAGGCCGTAGGCGGAGAGGATCTGTTCGGCGACCTCGCGGGTACCTCCACCGGGAGGGCCGATCGCCACGGTCTTACCGCGGAGGTCGCCGACCGACTCGATGCCGGTGGATTCCAGAGTGATGATCTGTGCGGCCTCGGGGTACAACTTGCCGAGGAAACCGACGTTCTCCACCGCCATGCCCTCGAAGTCGCCGCGCCCGTTCACGGCGTCGTTGGCCGTGTTGTGCTGGGCGATGGCCAGCTGAAGCTCCCCACGGGCGATCTTGGCGAGGTTCTCGACCGAGGCCCCTGTCTCCACGGCGGTGACGGCGAGTCCGTCGACGTCGGCGGTGTCGACGAAGATGCCCGAGTACTCCTGGCCGAGCGGATAGTACACACCGCCTGTGCTGCCCGTGCCCAATTGGAGGTTGGTGGTGAAGCCTTCGCTTCCGGCCGAGCCGTCCGGACCGCCCGAGCAGCCGGAGACCACCGTGAGTAGCGCCGCGGCCACCAAGGTGGTTCCTCGGTGGCGCCCGGCCCGTGTTGCTGTGGTGCGCACGTCCACTCCTCCCTGACGGCGGAAAGATCTGGTCTATACCAAAATCGCCGTTTGGGCGAGCCCTTCCGGGTGATGTGTTGTGGCCCGCCGTGCTGTCACCACTCGGGTGGCGTAGTAGCCGGAGCAATCGGGGGAAAGTAAATCGTCCGGGCGGCGTAGAGCTGTGGTGCGGTCCATCGTGGACCATGCTGGAGGCGGTTCCGTACGACCGCGGGGCCACCGATTCCGATCACCGGGAGGTGGGGATGTCCACAGGCGTCACACGCTCCGCCCGTCACCGTGCCCTGGCGTGCCTGGCCGCGGTGGGGATGACGGCGAGTCTGGCGACGTTCACCCAGTCCACGGCTGCGGCGGCTGTGGCGCAGCCACGGCCGGTCGAGAAGACCCCCATCGCCGTCGGCAGTGGTGGAGCGGTGAGTTCCGTGGACCCCGAGGCCACCGCCATCGGACTGGAAGTGCTCCGTCGAGGCGGGAACGCCACGGACGCCGCCGTGGCGACCGCTGCGGCGTTGGGTGTCACCGAACCCTACAGCGCGGGTGTCGGAGGCGGTGGGTTCTTCGTCCACTACGACGCGAGAACCGGCGAGGTGGGGACCATCGACGGGCGGGAGACCGCGCCCGAGGCCATGCCGCGCGATGCTTTCATCGACCCGGCGACCGGGGAACCGTACCCGCTCTTTCCGGAAATGGTCACCAGCGGCGCGGCTGTCGGGGTTCCCGGAACGCCCGCCACCTGGGACGCCGCTCTCCGGGAATGGGGAACGTACTCGCTGTCGGAGGCGCTGCGTCCGGCGACGCACCTGGCCCGGCGTGGGTTCGTGGTGGACGAGGAGTTCCGCAAGCAGACACTCGACAACGCCGAGCGTTTCTCGGCGATCACGTCGACAGCCGACCTGTTCCTCCCCGATGGGGACGCCCCTGAGGTGGGGTCGGTGTTCCGCAACCACGATCTTGCCCGCACCTACGCCGAGCTCGGACGCCGAGGCGTTGACTGGTTCTACACCGGTCCGGTGGCCGACGAGATCGTCGAGACCGTGCAGGCCCCGCCGTTGTCCGGCCGGACCGACCTCCCCGTTCCCGAAGGACACATGACCGCCGAGGACATGGCGGCATACGAGGTGTTGTGGCCGGAGCCGACCCGGCACGACTATCGCGGCTACGAAGTCGTCGGGATGGGCCCGCCGTCCAGCGGTGGGACGACCGTCGGGGAGACACTGAACATCCTGGAGCGGTTCGACCTGGCCTCGATGGGCCAGGAGAAGGCACTGCACCACTACTTCGAGGCATCCGCTCTGGCCTACGCCGACCGTGCCCGCTACCTGGGTGACGAGAGCTTCGTCGACGTTCCCACCGAGGAGCTGCTGTCCGACGGTTTCGCCGCCGAGCGCGTGTGTGAACTCGACCCCACGGCGGCGGCTCCCAAACCCGTGGCCGCCGGAAGCGCCGACGGCGACTACGACCCGTCCTGTGCCGATACCGGGGGCACCGTCGTGGACCGCCCCGACACGGAGGGTCCGTCCACCACGCATCTGTCCGTTGTGGACCGATGGGGCAACGTGGTGTCGTACACGTTGACCATCGAGCAGACCGGTGGCAGCGGTATCACGGTGCCCGGCCGAGGCTTCCTGCTCAACAACGAACTCACCGACTTCAGCCACGTCTACGATCCCGCGGACCCGAACCGTATCGAAGGCGGCAAACGCCCCCGTTCGTCGATGACGCCGACCATCGTGTTCGACGACGGAAAGCCGTGGCTCGTGCTCGGTTCACCGGGTGGCTCCACGATCATCACCACGGTGTCCCAGACGTTGCTGAACCGCATCGACTTCGGCATGGACCTGCCGACAGCGCTCGCGGCGCCGCGCGCCACGCCACGCAACACCGCCACCGTGTCGGCCGAACCCGCTTTCCGTGAGGCGTACGGTTCCGCGCTTTCGGGCTACGGACACGAGTTCTCGTCGTCCTCGGAGATCGGCGCGATGGCGGCCATCGAGGTGTCGCCGGACGGGACGTTGCAGGCCGTGGCCGAGCCGGAGCGCCGTGGGGGAGGACACGCCGGGGTGGTGCGCCCAGCTCGCTGACGTCCACGCCACTGGCCGGGCACCGCTGTGGCGATGTTCAACGGTCGTTCTCAACCGGTCATCCTGCGCAGCAGTGCCTGTTTGGCCGCGGCGAACTCGTCGTCGTCGAGAATGCCGTCCCGGTGCAGGTCGCCGAGCTCTCTCAGCCGTCGCAAGATCCCGTCCACATCGTCGAGCGAGTTCGCATCGGCTTGTGCTCGGCCTTGTTCGAGGTGTGCCGACTCGGCGGGGGTGTTGGGATGTGGCAGCCGGGCCGTGACGGCCGCGGCGACGAGCACGGTCAACAACTCGTTCTCGGTTCCCCAGCCCAACCGCAGGCAATGCGGATCGGCCTCGGGCGGCAGCGCCGTCTCCAACCCGCGCACGCGGAACCGCAGCAGACCGTCGGTCAGCCCGCTCATCGGCCGCCAGTCCACCCCGTCGAGCGTGGTGAGATTGAGTTCCCTTCGACCGAGCTTGCTTTTGGCCTCGGGCGCCTGCCAACCCCAATCGATGACGACGCGGGAGCCGTCACACGACACCGAGCCCTCCGATATCGACACATGCACCGGAACCGGCGGACCCGGCAGCACGTAATGGTCGAAAGTCTCCGGGTCGTCGGCGGGGCGTGGACTGAACCGCACGGCGTCCACCAGGTACTCGGCCGCCTGTTGCTGTTCCGGCTCGACCGTCAGCTGATAGGGGTCGGCGTTGTCGTTGAGATGTCCGCCGGCGACCTGTGACAAAGGGTCGGCGCCTGCTTTGAGTCGCACCCGCAGACGACCGGTCTTACGGCCGGGTTCGTAGGAGATGCCGGCTATGGCGGTGAGAGGGACCGCCACCTCGCCGAGAGCTTTCCTCACCTTGTGGACACGCCGGTGCGAACCGGGCGTGATACGCAGCGTCTGCCCATCGAACGTCCAGGTACCGAAGGGTGAGGTCAGCTCAGCCATGTCGGCAGAATAGGGCAGTACCGAATCGGTTCTCGTCGGCGGGCGACCGTGACAGCGCGAGCGGGGACGTCACTCCCGCAACTTGCGGTACAGGGCGTCGAGTTCGTCGTCGCCGAAGCCGTTACGCCCGAGCACTTCCTCCACGCCGCCGTAGCGCCGATCCACCTGTTCCAGGAAAGCCTCCATGATCTCGGCGCGCGGCCGATGATGGTCCTCGGGCACGCTGTCGATGTTCCTGGAATAGGTGGGCGTGCTGCGGAGACGTTCCAGGATGAGGTGCAACCGCTCGCCGGTGGCCGCGTAGTCGCGGATGATGTCCTCCCGGCGCGCTCCGGCCACGGTGAGAGCGAAGGCCACGACGACGCCCGTGCGGTCCTTACCCGCCGCGCAGTGCACCAGCGCAGCCCCGGAGGCACGCGTGATGGCCCGCAGGGCGGCGACGATGCTGTCGGGGCGGTTTTCCACGTAACCGAGGTAGTGCGGGTACGACGGATCGCCGGGATGGCGTTCCTCCTCCCGCTTGCGTCGCACGAGCAGGGCCTCGGCCCCGGCGTCGATACCGCGCTCGGGCAGCAGTGAGTGGTTGACGTGAATGATGTGACTCACCCGGCCCAGTGGTGTGGGCCCTTCGGCGGCCACTTCCAAGGGTGAACGGAGGTCCACCACCGTGTCGAGTCGCACGTCCTCCACCAGGCGCGTCACGTCGGCGGGGGAGAGATCCTGCAGGTTGTCCGACCGCAACAAGCGGCCGGGAGCGATCTTCGCTCCGTCGTCGGTGGGGATCCCGCCGACATCGCGGGTGTTCACGGCACCTTCAAGCTCCAGC
Organism: Actinomycetes bacterium; assembly: GCA_021793175.1. GTDB lineage: Bacteria > Actinomycetota > Actinomycetes > Mycobacteriales > Pseudonocardiaceae > Saccharomonospora. Next base: position 16,058 of record JAJYTH010000010.1, on the reverse strand, counting down.
CACATCACGCCGCCATTGTCCCAGCGTTCGACGCCGAAAGCCAGGAGCGAATCGGGTCCATTGGCGTCGCATGTGGACTGAAATGCCGGGGTCAATCCCGCAGCGCGGCGACGACCGCGTCGGCGACGGCGCGGGCGCCACCCGTCACGGTCCCGTCGGTCTCGATCCGCACGGCGCCGCGGGCCAGCACCGACGACACGGCCCGCCGCAGGCGCGTGGCCTCGTCGACGTGGCCCAGGTGATCGAGCAGCATCACGGAGGCCAGCAACTGTCCCACCGGGTTGGCCCTGTCCCGTCCGGCCAGGTCGGGGGCGCTGCCGTGCACGGGTTCGAAGTACGCGGCACCGTCGCCGATGTTGCCCGCGGGGCACAAGCCGATGCCGCCCACCGTGGCTCCGCCGAGATCGCTGAGCACGTCACCGAGGAAGTTCTCCATCACGAGGACGTCGAACCGTTCGGGAGACAGCACGAGGTCCTGTGCGGCGGCGTCGGCGTAGCGGTACTCCAGTTCCACTTGCGGGAACTCCGCCGCCACCTCCGTCACCACCTCGCGGAAGAACGCGTGACTACGCAGCACGTTGCTCTTGTCGACACAGGTGACCCGACGCACTCCATCGGCGGCCGCGCCCCGCCGAGCCGCGGCGATCGCGAACGCCTTACGCGCGACCCGCAAAGTGCCCTCACGGGTGGCCAGGAGCGTGTCCGTCACCGCCCAGCGGTTGCCCACACCTTTGTCCCGCGACGCGTACAGGCCCTCGGTGTTCTCCCGGACGATGACGTAGTCGACCTCTTTCGCCCGCACCCGGGACGGCACGCCCAGCCAGGAGCGCACGGGCCGTACGTTGGCGTAGGTGTCCAGCCCCGTGCGCAGGATGCCGCCGAGCACTCCGGCCTCGGTCCCGTCCGGAGTGCGCACGTCGGGTAGGCCGACCGGGCCCTTCAGCGTGGCGTCCACCTCGTCCCGCAACCGCCGTACGTCCGCCTCGGCGCACGCGACGCCGGTGCGGCGATAGGTGTCGGCGCCCGCGTCGATCTCCACGTAGTCCCAGCCCCGTGATCCCGGCGCCAGGTCGGCCAACGCGTCGAGCACCCGCACGGCGGCGTCGACGATCTCGGGGCCGATGCCGTCGCCGCGAATCAGCCCGATCCTCGTGCCGGTCATGACCGGCGACTATAGCGGCGGACGCCCGGCTGTGGCCGTGGTGTTCGAGGAGCGGCGAAGGCGAAAAAGAAGATCGCCCGGCCTTGAGTGACGGCCGGGCGATCGAGGCGGGCACATCCGGCTCGGGACAACGAGCGGGACGGCCAGTGGTGTGATCCCGACAATTCGGGAACTCACCGTCGATCAGGCGATGAGTTGGTGCACCGCCGAGCAGCGGATGATCCGATTCTCGGAGAAGTCCTGCACGCAGACCTGATACTCGAGCGTGCTGCCTTCGTAGTAGTTCTTGTTGCACACGCCCCAGTTCCCGGATCCCAGTCGGTTCTCACACCGTCCGTAGCGGTAAAGCTCGCCGTCGCGGTAGTTGTCCCAGTAGACGACGGCCGAGGCACCGTCGGCCACCATGTCCTGGACCCACACTTGTCGCCGTAGGCTTCGAAACACGCCTGGGCGCCGGTAACCGTCATGCAGTCCAGTCCACCCGGATAAGTCCCCTTCTTGGCGCGGTCGGTCTCGAGCGCAGCGGCGGCCGACGCCCCCTCCTCACCGGCCACCGGTGCCTCCTGGGCTGCGGACGCTGTCGCCGGCAGAAGCGCCAGGAACAGCGCCGCGACACCCACCGCGAGTGTGCGGATCTTGCGCATCGTGCTTCCCCCTGCGTCCCGATCCGTGCCCGCACTGAGTAGCACGGGCATCACCGTCTGGACACCATGTTGGTGTGGACCACGGGGGATGTCGTTAGCACAGCCTCTTCGCTCTTTTGACGTTCTCTCCATGCCGTTTGCGTCTGGGGCAGCGCCTTGCGTCGAAGGTCCCGGGGAGCGATGCCGTAGGCGGCGCGGAAAGCGCGGGTGAACGCCGCGTGGTGCGAGAACCCCCAGCGCGCCGCGATGTGATGGACGGGTACGGCGCACATCGCCGGGTCGGAGAGATCCCTGTAGGCCCGTTGCAACCGCTGTTCGCGGATCCATCCCGCCACCGTGGTTCCGTCGTCGCCGAACAATCGGTGGACGTAACTGATCGAGACGTTGTGCACAGCCGCGATCAGCCGTGGCCCGAGCTCCTGGTCGGACAGGTTCTGATCGATGAACGACCGCATCCGCAAAAGGAGATCCCGGCGGAGTACCGCTGTGGGAACGTACTGTTCCTTCTCCTTCAACGCGTGCACGAACAGGCCCGCGAGAGCCTCCCGAAGTACCGAGGCCAGTCGTGGTGTGTCCGTGCCCTGGTAGAGGCCGTGGTCGGTGATGAGGTGATCGAGCACGGTCCCGAAGAACGGCCGTGTCGATGAACGGCCCCCGCCTTCCAGATGTCCAGATGTGCGTTTGCCGAACCGGGATAACGGCAACTCGGACGGCAGACGGCACGAGAGCAACCGATCACAAGGCAGGTGGTACCTGTGCCGGGACGCAAGGAACTTCCGAGTACGTTGCAGCGCTCCCCGAAGAAGGCGCAGCGCACGTGGATCGAGGCGCACGACTCCGCCGTCAAGACCTACGGCGAGGGCAGGCGGGCCCACCAGACTGCTTTCGCGGCGCTCAAGCACACCTTCGAAAAAGTCGGCGACCGCTGGGAGCCGAAGGACCGGAAGGGGCCGTCCGACAAGCAGGCCTCACGTGGCGCGGGACAACGTGCCACCAAAACGGCCGGCGGAGTGGACGCGAACGCCAGCAAACAGCACCTTTACGAGCGTGCCAGGCAACTCGACATCCCCGGCCGCTCCTCCATGAACAAGCAGGATCTCGTCGACGCGTTGCAGAAGGCCAGTGGCCGCAGGACGGCCAAGGCCCGCGGGAGCGGATCCTCGTGAGTCGCCGAGCACGGCGAATCTAGCGATGCGCTGTGAAATCGACTGGATTCATTGAGTGATGGAGGCAGGCGGTGCCGGACCCCGCTTCGGGCTCCTTCGACCCCCGTCATGACCTGACGGGGGTCATGTCGGTGTCGTCACGACCTGGCGGGGTCACGTCGGTGTCGATCCGCCGCCGATTCGATGCGGGGCCGATCAGGCCGATCAGCTCGCCCAGTCGAGCAACGGCTCGCGGCGCTGCGGTTCCCGCAGCAGGGTGAGGGCGCGCTGTTCGAGTGTGCGCACCCGCTTGCGGCTCAATCCCAGGCGCTTCGAGATCTCCGGAATGGTGTGCTGGCGGCCGTCTCGCAGGCCGTAACGCAGCGACACCACGGCCGCCTCCGTGGGCGGGAGGCTGTCGAGTGTGGCCCGCACCTGGTCGATCATGGCTTGCCGCTCGATACCCTCGCCGACCGCGGGGACGGTCCCGTCCGCCACGAGGTCACGCAGGTACAGTTCGCCGTCCTCGTCGAGGGACATGTCCAGGCTGACGGTCGATCGACCGGCCTGGCGCAGCGCCTCCACCCGCTCCACCGGCATCTCGGCCGCGGTGGCCAGTTCCTCCACTGTGAGCTCGTGGTTGCTGCGCGCCTGCAGGGTGCGCTCCAGGCGGTCCAACTTGGCCACCTGCTCGCTGACGTGCATCGGCAGCCGGATGGCGTTGCTCTGGAACGCGTTACCGCGTTGGATCGCTTGCCGGATCCACCACATAGCATAGGTAGAGAACTTGAAGCCCTTGGCGTAGTCGAACTTCTCCACGGCCCGGATCAGGCCGAGGTTGCCTTCCTGGATGGCGTCCAGCAAGGGCAGGTTCGTGTGGCGGTTCTTCCGCGCAGCGGTGACGACCAGGCGGAGGTTGGCCCGGATCATGTGGTCCTTGGCGCGTTGCCCGTCGCGAGCGACGGTCTCCAGGTCCCGACGGTCGTGGACGAGTGTGATCTCGCCCTCGTCGGCCCGGCGGAGCAACTCGGCCGCGTAAACTCCTGCTTCGATACGCTTGGCGAGATCCACCTCCTCGTTGGCGGTCAACAGAGGGGTCGCGCCGACTTCGTCGAGGTAGTAGCGCACGATGTCGGGCTCCTCGTTCGCGAGACGGTTGCGCTGAGGGCCCGAGGGGCGTGCGGCGGTTAGCGTGGCGTCAGCCAATTCTGCTCCCTCCTTCCGGTAGGGCAACGCCGCGCGGGCCGGTAGCATTCCATGTGCGCAGGCCAGAGGGCCTAGGTGTGACTGCTGACACCGGATGCCCGGCGTGTCCGCAGCCTGTGTAGCCGTGTCCGCATTTTGCGTAGTCGTGTCCGCGCCCTGCGTAGGCCTCCGTATCCTCGGTGCGGGCGAGCCGCACGCGCGGTCGCGGCGCTGACGGCACGCAGCGTGCTCGCATCGCTGTCCTCGGTGATGCCACGTCCGGATCTCGAGCCGGACGCTCCGCGGCGCGGCTAGGTTGTGAATGTGTCGGTAGCGTGGCTCGACGCGGGGGTTGTACGGGCTTTGTACGGGTTGTACGGGAGCGTGGACGGATGCGTGGAGCAGCAGGCCTGTTGGCGGTGAGTCTCGGGCTGCTCGGTGCGGCGGCGCTGGCCGCAGCGACAGGCGTCTACGAAGCCCTGGGCGGTAGGCCCGACCCGCGCATCCTGCGTTCCTCGCCGCAGTACCGTGACGGTTCGTTCCACAACGCGCGCCCGGCACGCTGGTTGCCGCGCGGGAGTGTTCGGAACGTGGTGCGCGATGTGGCCGTGACGAGAGGGCCGAAGAAACCGCTCGGTCCGGTGCCGCTCGTGGGACCGACTCCCGCGCCCGCCGAAGGCCTGCACGTCACGTGGTTCGGTCACGCGAGCTCACTCGTGGAGCTCGACGGCGTCCGTGTGCTGTTCGATCCGATGTGGAGCGAACGGGCCTCGCCGTCGTGGTTGGTGGGGCCTCGACGCCTGCATCCCGTGCCGCATCGTCTCACCGACCTGCCCCGCCTCGACGCGATCGTGATCTCGCACGATCATTACGACCACCTCGACACGGCGACGGTCCGGACGTTGGCCCGCGAACAGTCGGCCCCGTTCGTGGTGCCGTTGGGTGTGGGTGCTCATCTGCGGGCCTGGGGCGTCTCGGAAGACCGGATCGTGGAGCTCGACTGGCATGAGCACACGCGGGTGGACTCGCTACGTATCACCGCCACTCCCGCGCAACACTTCTCCGGCCGTGCCTTCGCCCGCAACACCACTCTGTGGGCGTCGTGGGTGCTTTCCGGGAAGCGGCACCGCGTGTTCTACAGCGGTGACACCGGGTACTGCGACGCGTTCGCCGACATCGGCCGCGACCACGGCCCGTTCGATCTCACCCTCATCCAGGTCGGCGCCTACGCCACGAGTTGGCCGGACATCCACATGACTCCGGAGGACGGTGTGGCTACGCATCTCGACGTACGGGGGCGGTTGCTCGTACCCGTGCACTGGGCCACCTTCACCCTCGCGCCTCACGGGTGGGCGGATCCGGTGGAGCGTGTGCTGCGGGCCGCGAGCGAGGCAGGGGTGCGGGTGGCGGTGCCACGCCCGGGTGAACGCATCGACGTGAGCGCGCCGCCCGAGGTGGTTCCCTGGTGGCGTTCTCTTTCAAGGGGTGGGTTCGAAGCGTCCCGAGTGAACGGGCAGGATGACCCCGTTCGGCTGTAACCGCGGAAAGGGTCATCCATGTCGCGTCGCGCCGTGGCCGCGCTGCTCGGTACCGTCACGCTCGTCGCCGCCTGCGGCACCTCGGCGGAGCCCGACTCCGTCGCCGAGCAGACCCCGCCGTCCACCGCGGCCGATGCCCTGCCCTCGACGTTCACCGTCGTCGCCACCGGTGACATCCTCATCCACCCTCCGTTGACCGAGCAGGCGGCCGAGGACGCGGCGTCGGCTGGACGAGGCGGCGAGGACGAGTTCGACTACGCGCCCCTGTTCGAGGGGGTGCGGCCGCTCGTGTCGGAGGCCGACCTGGCTCTGTGCCACCTGGAGGTACCGCTCGCCGAGGACGGTGGTCCCTATTCGGGCTATCCGCAGTTCATCGCGCCGCCCGAACTCGCGCAGGGACTCTCCGACACCGGGTACGACAGTTGCTCCACGGCCTCCAACCACACCCTCGACCACGGGGCCGACGGCGTGGTCAGCACACTCGACGCCCTCGACGAGGCGGACCTCGCCCACACCGGCTCGGCCCGCGATGAGCAGGAGGCCGACACACCGCTGGTGCTCGATGTGGACGGGGTTTCGGTCGGACATGTGTCCTACACCTACGGATTCAACGGCTTCGAGCTTCCCGCCGACAAGCCTTGGTTGTCGAACCAGCTCGACGTCGATGCCGTCGTCGCCGAGGCCGAGGCGGCCAGGGCCGCGGGAGCCGACGTGGTCGTCGCCAGTCTCCACTGGGGCCAGGAGTACGTTCACGAACCGACACCCGAGCAACAGCAGATCGCCGAACAGTTGCTGGCCGAGAAGTCGATCGACCTCATCATCGGCCATCACGCGCATGTCGTGCAGCCGATCGAGAGGATCGACGACAAGTGGGTCGCCTACGGTCTCGGTAATTCGGTCGCACGTCACGCCGAACCCCGGGGAGTGAGCGAGGAGGGGCTTGCGGCTCGTTTCACGTTCGTTCGCGACGGTGACGAGTGGACGGTGGACCGCGCTGAGTACGTGCCCACCCTGGTGGAGTTGGGGCCGCCGATCCGGCTCGTGGACCTCACCGCCGCCGAGCCGACCGAGCGCAGGATCGAGGCGTTGGAACGTACTGACGAGATCGTGCTCAGCCGGGGCGCCGCCGAGGACGGTCTGACTCGTCCCGGCCAATAGTCGGGCCAACACATTCGGAGACTGGGAAGTGTGGCGGCGATAACGATCCCGGTGCTTCCGGCGATTTTCGGTGTCGTTTCCCTGCCGTCGTACGGTCGGGCGAATTACGATCCGGATCCGCTGCAAGCGGGGGATATCTTTGACCTCGTCAGGCTGAGCGTCTGTGGGGACCAGCGATTTCGGAGGGTATGTGACACAGGGGGAGAGCGGGTCGTTGCGATTGCGCCCGCCGAGGAATCGGATCGACCGCAGAGCTCGATATTGGTGGTGGACGCAGTGGGCGCTGGTGGTGGTGCCGGCCCTTCTCGCGCTCGGTGTGCTGGCGTTGGTGCTCACGTCGGCGAGTCCGTGGCTGTTGTTCGCCCTCGCCGCCGTCGCCGTCGTCGGTGTCCCGTCCGCGGTGCTGTTGCCGCTTTGGTGGTACCGCGTGCATCGGTGGGAGATCACCGATGACGCCGTCTACACCCGCACCGGGCTGCTGTGGCAGGAGTGGCGTGTGGCGCCCATGTCCCGGATCCAAACCGTGGACACCCAGCGGGGGCCTCTGGAACGGATGTTCGGGCTCGCCACCGTCACCGTGACCACGGCGTCGGCCAAGGGCGCTGTCACGATCCCCGGGCTCGATCACGCGCTTGCCTCCGACATCGTCGAGCGGTTGACACGTACCACTCAGGACACACCGGGTGACGCCACATGACCGCGCCCGAACAGGAGCCGGAGTGGAGGCGGCTCGATCGGCGCACGGTCGTCGTCACCGCGTTGCGAGCCGCGGAAGTCGCGGTCCTCGCGGGTGTGCCCGTCGGTATCGGGCTCGGTGGTTCCTTCTCGCCGGGGGTGGCCGTCGCGGTCGTGGTTCCCGCCGCGGTCGTGCTCGTGGTCGCGGCCGCACTCGTGGACCGAGTCCGTTGGCGTAAGACCCGGTACCACGTGTCGGTCGACCGTTTCGAACTCCGCAAGGGCGTCGTCGTGAGCACGCGCCGATCACTCAACCGCGATCGCATCCGCACCGTGGACATCACCGCGCCCGTACTGCTGCGCCTGTTCGGGCTCGCCCACGTGAAAGTCGGCACGGGTGAACGTACGGACAGCAACGAGAGTTCGCTGTCGCTGAACCCGATCAGCCGCGCCGACGCCGAGTGGCTGCGCCGGGAACTGTTGGAGCACGCGGCTTCCGAGGAGGCCGAGCCCGGCCATGACGGCACTTTGTCCGTGTGGCGCCCCACCTGGGTGAAGTACGCGCCGATGTCGTTCGTCACGCCCACCCTCGGAGTGGCGGCGTTCGGTGTCGTGTTGCAGGTGGCGGAATGGTTCGGCCTGCAGAACAGTGTGATCACGTGGGCTCTCGACCTTCTGCGAGGTCTCCCTCTGGTCGCCGCTCTCCTCGTTCTCGTGGCGCTCGGGATGGTCATCGGCGCTGTCGGGGCGATGGCGTTGTTCGTGGAGATGTGGTGGCAGTACCGGCTGGAACGTGAGCCCGGTGGAACGCTCCGCGTTCGGCGTGGCTTGCTCACCACCCGTTCGATCTCCGTGGAGGAGCGGCGGTTGCGGGGCGTGGAGCTGGTGGAACCGCTCGGTGCCCGCTTGCTCGGAGCGGCCCGCGTCGATGCGGTGGCCACCGGCTTGGCGCAGGGGCAGCAGGAGAAGCAGGCCGATCACAACACCCTCCAGCCCGCCGCTCCGCGCGAACACTCCGATCGGATCGCCGCCGCGGTGCTGCGGGAACCCGTTTCACCCACCGAGGCGGTCCGGCTGCGGGCGCACCCGCGGGCCGCGCTCGGCAGGCGGGTGCGGTGGGCGTTGGCCGCCGTCGCGGTCGTGTTGCTTCCACTCGTGGTCCTCGGGCTGACCGTGACGTCGGTGTTGCTGCACATCGCCTGGGTGAGCGCCGTGGTGCTCGTGCCGATCACGGTGGCGTTGGCCTTCGAAGCGTACCGGAATCTCGGACACGGCATCACGGGCGGTTATCTGGTCATACGCCGCGGATCCGTTCGGCGCGGCACCGTGGCACTCCAACGTTCCGGTGTCATCGGGTGGACGGTGCGCCAGTCGTTCTTCCAGCGTCGGCGTGGCCTGCTGACCGTCACCGCCACCACGGCGGCGGGTTCTCAGGCGTACTCGGCATACGACCTGGGTGAGGACGAGGGACTCGTGTTCACGGAGGAGGCCGTGCCCGGGTTGCTGACACCGTTTCTGGAGCGAGTCGACTAGGCGCCTCGTCGTGCCGCGCGGTACCGCTCGTCGGTCCGAGGCCGCGAGATGACACGGGCCGACGCGGTGGCGGCAGGCCTCGTGACGTTGCCCGCCGAGACACGGCGAGAGACACGGTGAAACGACCGGTCGAGGCGGGTGTGGTCGCCGGTGCCCGCGCGGGTCGTGCTTGGCTCGGCTCGCATAGCCACGACACGGAGATCGACGTCGAACGGGTGGTGAACGCCCTCTCTTGATCAACGACTACGGTCACGACCTGTGGCTGCACAGGAGCACAGACCCGACAGACCCGGAGTGACCAGTACGGCGCCGTTTCCCGCTGTCGGCGGGGAACCCGGCCCCCAGTCCCAGGTCCCCGGCCCCGCGCATGGACAGGCACCGGCGATACCGATGGCACCGTCCTCGACATCGACGACACCGCCTTCGACATCGACTTCGACCCAGTCCCGGCCGGGTGGGGGGCGAGGTCCCTCGTCACTCGTGTTCGGTGCCGCTTTGGTGGGTGTGGCCGTGGTAGCGGGGCTTGTCTGGGGACTCGTCCGGTCCGGTGGTGGCAGCGGTGTGACCGGCACTCCCGAGGTCGTGCCGGAGGCGACGGACCCGCTGACGGCCGGGCAGTTCTCCTACGAGGTGGTCGCAGGGCCGACGACGGCCACCGACTGCTCCGCCAACTCCTACGGCGACATGGTGGACTGGTTCGCCGACAGGCCCTGCGAGCGGGTCGTCCGCGGTCTTTACGTGACCGAGGAGGGAGAAGCCAGGGCCTTGGTGTCCGTGGTGCTGGTGACCATGCCCGACGCCTCGTTGGCGCAGCAGCTGAAGGCGGTCACCGACACCGACGGCACCGGCAACATCAACGATCTCGTGCGCGACGGCACGGCTTCGCTTCCGCGCGCGCCGGTGGTGGCCAGGGGCCAGTACCACTCCGAGGTCGAGGGCCAGGAGGTGACCATCGTCGAGACGGAGTTCTTCGATGAGCACACCGACTCCGAACTGCTCCACGACATCAGCGTCGACGCCGCCCAACTGGCCGATCACCTGCGCAACGGGTGACGAGGAGGGCGGCCGTGCTCAGCTCGCGGTGTCCTTCCTGCCCGGCAGGGGCGGCACGGTGGGTTGGAGCCCGGCTTCGAGCCGCCAGTGCACGCCCCTCGTCGCGGCGCCGGTGAGGCACTTGGCGGCGAGCGTCCGTACGGTCTTGTCGTCGGTGCGTTCGAGTACCCCGTGCCAGGCGGTGGCGGCGTCGGATTCGGCGGTGGCCACCGCGCGCGCGGCCGACGTCTCGTCGGTGACCTCCTCGGGCGGGACATAGGCGGGTTCGGCCGGGCGCGGGGTGTGCCCGGCCTCGGACAACACCCGCTGGCAGGCGTCCCTGCGGTCGATGTGGGCTCGTTCTCCCCGGGAGACGCCGTTCGCGAATCCCGAGCCGAGGAACGCCTGCGCCAGGTTGTACACCCAGATGGCGGCGTGCTCGGCCGTCAAGGCCGACTGCAGTGCGCCGACGGTGTCGTCGTCCAGGGATTGGATCGTCGCGCCGCCGAGGAGGTCGGGTTCCGGTTCGAGGCCGCCCTCACCGAGTTGCCGTGCCGCGGCGCAGCCTGCGCTGACGGCTCCCACCAGACCGGCACGGTGGCGGGGCACGTCCTCGACCAGTCGCAGTGCCTCCTCCTGGGCCTCGGTGATCCGGGCCCAGAGTTCGGCGATGTCGCTCACCGTGGAGCTCGGCGCGGTGTCGGCCTGCTCGGGAACGGGGCGGTTGAGTCGTTCGACCTCGGCACGCAGGGCCTCGGCGTGCGCGGAGCGGATCGCGGCGAGTTCGTGAGCGAGTTCGGCGGACTCCGGGGACGCGGTGGCCAGGGCTTTCGCGGCTTCCGCGTCGGCGGAGGCGCGCAGCCACAGCGGTCGCAGCGGGTCCGGCGCATCGTCGTAACCGGTGCACGCGGCGAGTCCGGAAGCCGTCGGGATCGCCAGCGCGGTGAGCGCGGCCATCCGCAACAGCGCCCGCCGATTCAGTGCGGATCGGGCAGATCGAGACGTCACACATGCATCCTGCCAGCAGGTGCCGACGTCGGGCGGGCGGTGGTCGGGGCACGATAAGCTGGATCACCACTTCAGAACAAAGACAAACAGGGAGCATCACGGTGCCCAACGAACTCGCCAGCAGGCTGGAGCCACTCGTGGCCGAGGCCGTCGGGGCCGCGGGGTTCGATCTCGACGCGCTGGACGTACAGCAGGCGGGCAGACGCAAGCTGGTGAAGGTCGTGGTCGACGGTGACGACGGTGTCGAACTCGACGAGGTCGCCGAGATCAGCAGGGCGGTGTCCGCGGTGCTTGACCAGCACGACCACCTCATCGCGGGCGCCTATACGCTGGAGGTGACCTCACCCGGTCTCGACAGGCCGTTGACGAAGCCCCGTCACTGGCGCAGGTCTCGGAACCGATTGGTCCGGGTCACGCCGCACGAGGGGGCCGCGTATGTCGGCCGTGTCGGTGCGGCGGGAGAGGACTCGGTACGCATACTGGTTGACGGGGAAGTGCGAGATCTACGCTACGCCGACGTGCGCAAGGCCGTGGTGGAGGTTGAGTTCAAACAGCCCCCCGCCGAGGAGCTCAAGCTGCTGGAAACCGACGCTTACGGCAAGATCGGGGAAGGCACCGGAACGAGGGAGGAGTCGAGGTGAACGTCGACATCGCGGCGTTGCGCGCGATCGAAGCGGACAAGGACATCCCCTTCGAGACGGTGCTGGAGGCCATCGAGAGCGCCCTGCTCACGGCGTACAAGCACACCGAGGGGCGGCAGCCGAACGCCAGGATCGACATCGACCGGAAAACCGGGTACGTACGCGTGCTTGCGTACACGCTCGATGAGAACGGTGAGGTCCTCGAGGAGTGGGACGACACTCCGGAGGGATTCGGCCGGATCGCGGCCGCCACCGCCCGGCAGGTCATCCTGCAGCGGCTGCGGGACGCGGAGCACGAGAAGACCTACGGCGAGTTCTCGGCGCAGGAAGGCGAGATCGTGGCCGGCATCGTGCAGCGCGATGCCAAGGCCAACGCCCGGGGCATGGTGATCGTCCAGGTCGGTGACACCGAGGGCGTGTTGCCCGCCGCGGAGCAGGTGCCCGGCGAGGTCTACGAGCACGGCGCGCGGCTCAAGGCGTACGTGGTGGGGGTGTCCCGCTCGGCTCGTGGGCCGCAGATCACGCTGTCGCGTACCCACCCGAACCTGGTGCGGAAGCTGTTCGCCCTGGAAGTGCCCGAGATCGCCGACGGCACCGTCGAGATCACGGCGGTGGCCAGGGAGGCCGGCCACCGATCGAAGATCGCCGTGCGTTCCACCGTGCCCGGCGTCAACGCCAAGGGCGCCTGCATTGGCCACGTGGGTGCTCGGGTGCGCAACGTGATGAGCGAGCTCGGTGGCGAGAAGATCGACATCATCGATTACTCGGACGATCCGGCCCGCTTCGTGGGGAATGCTTTGTCGCCCGCGAAGGTTGTATCTGTAAACGTGGTCGACGAGCGGGCCAAGACGGCCCGGGTCGTCGTACCCGATTTCCAGTTGTCCCTGGCAATCGGTAAGGAAGGTCAGAACGCGCGGCTCGCGGCCCGACTCACCGGGTGGCGGATCGACATCCGTAGCGACGCGGCCCCCGATGCGGGGGAACCGCAAGCGGATGCGACCGAGAAGCGGCATCCGGCAGCGACCGGTTCCGCCGACTGATTGACCAAGGTCTAAACTTGGCTGTGGTGCGATCCCCACAGCCGAGTCCGATACGACACGCGGACGGAACCTCACCGGTCCGTCTGTGTGTCGGATGTCGGCAACGGGCGTCGGTCGACGAGTTGTTACGCGTGGTCGCATCGGACGGACAGTTGGTCGTCGACGAACGTCGACGGCTGCCGGGCCGGGGGGCGTGGGTGCACCCGAACCCGGACTGTGTGTCCAAGGCCGAGCGGCGGCGGGCTTTCCCCCGAGCCCTTCGGGTCAGGGGGGTGCTCAACGCCGACGGTGTGCGGCATCATGTTGAACGGCTCGTCGAGCAAAGGCGGGCGTGGATCTCCCACGTCCGGAAACGGTACAAGGAAGCAGGTCGACCCGTCATGAGTCAGCCGTGAAGCTGAAGCCATGAACGCGCGACGATAGGACGAGGTCTGCGGGTTGCGCCGCCAGACCTCATCAGTTGAGGAGAGCAGTGGCAGGCAAAGCCCGCGTACATGAGCTCGCGAAAGAGCTCGGTGTCACGAGCAAGGAAGTACTCGCCAAGCTGAAGGAGCAGGGCGAGTTTGTGAAATCCGCGTCATCCACCGTCGAGGCGCCCGTCGCCCGACGGTTGCGTAACGCGTTTGCGAGTAAGGACGGCCAGGAGGCCGAGAAGGCGTCCGGCAAGGACAAACCCTCGGGTGCGAAGCCGACACCGCCGAGGCGTGGTGAGGCCGCTGCGCCCGCGCCGAAGCCGGCGCCGCCGCAGCCTCAGGCGCAGCAGGCTCCTGCGAAGTCCGAGCAGCCCCCGGTTCCGAAGCCGGGACCGCGTCCGGCTCCGAAGCCCGGGCCGAGGCCTGGGCCGACTCCCAAGCCGGGTGAGCAGGCTCCGGCGGCGAAGGCGACCCCGAAGGACCAGCAGGGTTCCGTCGTTCCGCCGAAGCCGCAGGGTCCGAAGCCCGGTCCGAAGCCCGGCCCGCGCCCGCCGCGTGTCGGCAACAACCCGTTCGGTGTGGGCTCCGGGGCTCCGGCTCCGCGTCCCGCGCCCCCGCGTCCCGGTGGTGGACAGCAGGGTGACCGTGGTCCCCGTCCTGGCGGCGAGCGTCCGGGCGGCTCCAGGGGCGGCGCTCCCGGTGGCAGCCGGCCGCACCCCGGCAACATGCCGCCGCGTCCGAACCCCGGCATGATGCCGTCGCGTCCGCCGCGCCCGGCCGGTGGTCCCGGTGGTCGCGGTGGTGGACCCGGTGGCCGCGGTGGCGGTCCTGGTGGTCGCGGTGGCGCTCCCCGTACCGGTGGGGGCTTCCGTGGCGGACCGGGCGGTGGTCCCGGTGGCGGCGGTTTCCGCGGTGGTCCCGGTGGCGGCGGTTTCCGCGGCGGTCGCGGTGGACCCGGTGGTCGTGGTGGAACCGCTGGTGCCTTCGGACGTCCGGGTGGTCCTTCGCGCAAGGGCCGCAAGTCGAAGCGGCAGAAGCGCCAGGAGTACATGGAGAACATGCAGGCGCCGTCGGTCGGCGGCGTGCGTCTGCCCAAGGGCAACGGCGAGACCATCCGGCTGCCGCGCGGGGCGTCGTTGACCGACTTCGCGGAGAAGATCAACGCGAACCCGGGCTCGCTGGTGCAGGTGCTGTTCCACCTCGGTGAGATGGTCACCGCCACGCAGTCCGTCTCCGAGGACGTGCTGGAACTGCTCGGCTCGGAGATGAACTACAAGGTCCAGGTGGTCAGCCCCGAGGAGGAGGACCGCGAACTGCTCGAGGCGTTCGACATCACCTACGGTGAGGACGTCGGCAGCGAGGAGGACCTGCAGGCCAGGCCGCCGGTGGTGACCGTCATGGGTCACGTCGACCACGGTAAGACCCGCCTGCTGGACACCATCCGGCAGACGAAGGTCGGCGAGGCCGAGGCCGGTGGCATCACCCAGCACATCGGTGCCTACCAGGTCGAGACGGAGGTCGACGGCGAACAGCGCGTCATCACCTTCATCGACACCCCGGGTCACGAGGCGTTCACCGCCATGCGTGCCCGTGGTGCGCAGGCCACCGACATCGCTGTGATCGTGGTCGCGGCCGACGACGGTGTGATGCCGCAGACGGTGGAGGCGATCAACCACGCGCAGGCCGCCAAGGCGCCCATCGTGGTCGCGGTCAACAAGATCGACGTCGAGGGTGCGAACCCGGCGAAGGTCCGCCAGCAGCTCACCGAGTACAACCTGGTGGCCGAGGAGTACGGCGGCGACACGATGTTCGTCGACATCTCGGCCAAGCAGGGCACGAACATCGACGGGCTGCTCGAAGCGATCGTGTTGACCGCCGACGCGGCGCTGGACCTGCGGGCGAACCCGGACATGGAGGCCCAGGGTGTGGCCATCGAGGCGCACCTCGACCGGGGTCGTGGTCCGGTGGCGACGGTGCTGGTGCAGCGCGGAACCCTGCGGATGGGCGACTCGGTCGTCGCCGGTGACGCCTACGGTCGAGTGCGGCGCATGGTGGACGAGTACAACCGGGACGTCACCGAGGCGACCCCGTCGCGGCCGGTCCAGGTCATCGGCTTCACCTCGGTACCGAGGGCCGGTGACACGTTCCTCGTCGTCGAGGAGGACCGGGTGGCCCGGCAGATCGCCGAGCGCCGTCAGGCCCGTATCCGCAACGCCGAGAACGCCGCCAGGCGCAAGCGCGTCAGCCTGGAGGACCTGGACTCCGCGCTGAAGGAGACCAACACCCTCAACCTGATCATCAAGGGCGACAACTCGGGTACCGTCGAGGCGCTCGAGGCGTCCCTGATGCAGATCGACGTCGGCGACGAGGTGGAGCTCAACATCGTCCACCGCGGCGTGGGTGGTGTCACCGAGAGCGACATCGACCTCGCCACGGCGTCCGATGCCATCGTGATCGGGTACAACGTGCGTGCGCAGGGCAAGGCGACCGAGCGTGCCACGCGCGAGGGTGTCGACGTCCGCTACTACACGGTGATCTACCAAGCGATCGAGGAGATCGAGCGCGCCCTGAAGGGCATGCTCAAGCCGGTGTACGAGGAGGTCGACCTCGGTAGTGCCGAGGTCCGCGAGGTGTTCAAGTCCTCGAAGGTCGGCACCATCGCGGGTTGCCTGGTCACCTCGGGCGAGATTCGACGCAACTCCAAGGCACGCCTGTTGCGCGACGGTGTGGTGGTCTCCGAGAACCTGCCGGTCAGCTCGCTGCGGCGGTTCAAGGACGACGTCGTGGAGGTCCGCGAGGGCTTCGAATGCGGTCTCACGCTCGGCAAGTTCTCCGACATCAAGGTCGGTGACGTGATCGAGACGTACGAGCTCCGCGAGAAAGA
>JAJYTH010000095.1 GCA_021793175.1 Actinomycetes bacterium | reverse complement strand
CGGCACTGATCACGGAGTAGACGGCGTGCTCCGACAGCAGGACCCGGTCGCTGACGGCCAGTGCCAGTGCGCCGCCACTCCCGCCCTCGCCGGTGATGACCGAGACGACCGGTACCGGGAGGGCTCCCAGTTCGGCGATACAGGCGGCGATGGCTCCGGCCTGTCCCGTTTCCTCGGACTCCAGCCCGGGGTGCGCGCCGGGTGTGTCGATCAACGACACGACCGGGAGGCGTAGCTTCCTCGCCAGCCGCAGCAGGCGCAGCACCTTGCGGTAACCGTCGGCCGTCACCATCCCGAAGTCGCGTTGCACGAGTTCGTGAGTGTCGTGGCCTTTCTGGTGCCCGAGCAGCAGTACCGGTTGCCCCGACAACAGGCCGACCCCACCGACGAGAGCGGGGGAGTCGGATCCGCACCGCGAGCCGAGCAGCTCGACGAACCCACTCGTCCAGAGCCGGATGTGTTCCAATGTGGTCAACCGTTCGGGGGCGCGGGCCAGTCGCACGGTCTCCCACGCCGACCGCTTCCCGAGCCGTGCCGGCTCCCGGACCAGCAGGCGTCGGCCACATTCCGCATCGGCCGACAGGTGCGCGTCGGGTCGCGTGACGTCCAACAGCCGGGTCAACACCTGGCGCAGTTCGGCGCGAGGGTGGACGCCGTCGATGAGACCGCGATCCCGAAGGAACTCCGCGGTCTGGAAGCCTTCGGGGAGTTCCTGGTTGATCGTCTGTTTGATCACGCGTGGTCCCGCGAAGCCCAGCCGCGCACCCGGCTCCGCCAGCAGGACGTCCGACAGGGTCGCGAACGAGGCCGCGACCCCTCCGTAGGTCGGGTCGGTCACCAGAGTGATCGTCAGCAGCCCCGCCTCGTCCAACGCGGCCATCGCCTGCGCGGTCTTGGCCATCTGCATGAGGGACAGCACGCCCTCCTGCATCCGCGCCCCGCCCGAGGCCGTGACCAGCAGCAGCGGCAGGGAATCCCGCAACGCCAATTCGGCGGCGCAGGTCACGGCCTCACCGGCGGCCACTCCGAGGCTGCCGCCGAGGAAACCGAAGTCCATCACCGCCACCACCAGGGGATGTCCACCGATGCGGCCGGTCACCACGACCACGGCGTCGTCCTCGCCGGTGGAGCTCCTGGCCTCCGCCAGTCGTCGGGGATACGGGCGCGAGTCGGTGAACCGCAGGGGGTCCACCGCGGTGGGGGGTAACGGGACCTCGTGGGCGCTGTCCGGGTCGAGTAGCTGTTCGATCCGTTGCCGGGCCGTGAGCCGGGCGTGGTTACCGCAGTCCGGGCACACCCTGTGGAGGCGTACGAAGCGCTTGCGGTACAGCAAGCCGCCACAGCCCGGACAGCGCAGCCAGGGTTCTTCCTCGGGCACCTCGACCTCGAGGCGCGACGAGGTCGGCGTGAGCTGTTCTGTCATGGACACTCCTCTCTACACCGGTGCGCCGTGGCGGCCGGACGCGGTGGCCGCCACGACCCGGCCGATTCAGTAGGACGCCTTGACCTCGTAGATGCCGAACGACATCGGCAACCGGTCGTCCAGATACGGTTGGAGAGGAGCCGTTTGCTCACGGTGCTCCTGACTCTGCTCCCACCGCCGGTGTGTCTCCAAATCGCTCCACTCGCTCAGGACGATGTAGCCCGACGGATCGTGAGTGGAAGCCAGGAGTTCGTTGCGCAGCAGACCGGGAACGTGGCTGAGTCGTGGGCTCACCACGTCGTAGGCGGCGCGGATCGTCGCCTCGTCGTCACAGCGGTAGTAGACGAGTACCCGAACCCGATCAGCCATGGTCCACTCCCGTGTCGCCGCCGGCGCGCTGTGCGACCAGCTGCATGGGGACCATCGACCTGCCCGAACGGTACGGGTCCAGTTTCTCGCGGTGCCCACGGTGTGCGTCGCTTTTCTCGAATTCGCGGAAGCTGGGTTCGTCGGACCAGTCGCTGATGAGGTAGTAGATCCCGTCCTCGGTGAGGGAACGGGACAGCCATTGGCCGAGGTTCTTCGGGTTCCGGGCGACCGAGTCACCGACCTCCTGCCATACCCGTTCGAAGTCCTCCTCCTTGCCTTGTTCCACCTGCATTCGCACCATTACTCTGAACGCGGTGTCGTTCTGCCGGGACATCGGCGGCTCCTTTTCGTCGACGTGAACGGTTTTTTCGGTGGCATAGCGTGATTCGGCCGAATTCCTCGGCTCGGTGTCGGATGAAGTCGGGTGGCGTCGTGTTCGGAAGACGTTCAATCGTCGGCCGATTTCTCCGCGAAACCGGCTTCGATCTTCTCTTTGATGAGTTGCTGCTGGATCCGGGTGTTGCGGTTGAGTCGTTCCTGCATCGTCGCGTCGTCAACGGGAGCTTCGGGTTTCAGTTCGAAGTCCTGCACCCAGCGCATCCGGGTTCCGCCGTCCGCCTCGTGGTATTCCCAGAAGATCCACATGTATTTGAACGGTCCGGTCTCGACGCGTTGTGACCGCACGGTCCAGGTCGATTCGTCGGGCTTGCGGGCCGACACCCAACTCCACACCTTCCCGTTCTCGTCGGGCTGGAGTGCCAGACGGAAACGGATCGTGTCGTCGTCCCGGTCGAGGATCTCGGCGGCCGAGTACTCGCTGAACAGGTTGGGCCAATCCTCGATGTCGTTGGTGCGGTCCCACACGTATTCGATCGGGGCTTGGATGAATACCTCGTTGTCGGTGTGTCCCGTCATGCCTGTGCCTCCTCCTTCTCCGCGAGCCGTGCGCTGATGTAGTCCACAGTGGACCTCGGTGTGAGCATGTTCTCCAGTGCGTCCTCGGGTAGTTTCAGTCCGTACTCACGCTCGACCTTGCTGACGAGTTCGAGCAGCGCCAACGAGTCGTATCCCAGTTCGGTGAACTCCTCGGCCAACGACGAATCGGTGATCTCGGAATCGCCCCCGGCGGTCGCTCCCGAAGCCAGTAGGCGGTTCAGGTCCTCGATGCTGAATTTGCTCATCTGTCCTCCTTCTCGGCCGAAAGCCCGAGTACCGGGCTCTTCTCACGGGGCGCTGAGGATCAGGGCGGCGGTGAAGCCGCCGAAGCCTCTGGCCACGACGAGCGCGGTCCGCAGTGGCTGTTCCCGGGGAGCGCCGAGTACGAGGTCGATGGCGCAGCCGGGGGCGAGCCTGTGCGGGCCGACGGTGTGGGGGATGACGCCGTCGCGCAGGGACAGCAGGGCGGTGGCCACGTCGAGGGCCGCGCCCCCGCCGTACAGGCGACCGGTGAGGGTCTTCGGTGCGGTCACCGGCACGCCCTTGGGACCGAACAACTCCGTGATGGCCTCGGCCTCGGCGCGGTCCTGTTCCGGTACGCCCATGCCGTCGGCGAACAACACGTCCACGTCCTCGACGGACATCCGGGCGCGGTTGAGGGCGCGTCGGATGGTGGCCGCCAAGGCGGGTGGCCGGGACGAACCGGGCGGCGGGTCGAATCCGGCCGCATATCCCCGGATACGGCCGTAGAACCGGGCATTTCGAGCCGCCGCGTGTGTCGCGCGTTCGGCGAGCAGGATGGCCCCGCCCTCACCGGGGACGAACCCGGAGGCGTCGACGTCGAACGGCAGGTATGCCGTCGCGGGCTCGGACGCCGTGGAGAGGTGCCCGGAGGAGAGCTGCGCCACCAGCCCGTACGGGCACAACGGGGCGTCGGTGCCGCCGGTGACCACGAGGTCGACGTCGCGGACGAGGTGCCGGGCGGCCTGGCCGACCGCGTCGAGGCCACCGGCCTGCTCGCCGCAGACCACGCCGCACGGTCCCCGCATCCCGTGGCGGATCGAGATCTGCCCGGTGGTCGCGGCGTAGAACCAGGCGATGGACTGGTAGGCGCTGACCCACTGCGGGCCCTTGGCGTAGAGCCGTTCCATCTCGTGTTGGCCGAATTCCGTTCCGCCGGACGAGCTGGCGGTGACCACGGCCATCGAGTACTCGGGTTCGGCGGCCGGATCGATCCCCGCGTCCGCGAGTGCCTGATCGGTCGCGGCGAGTGCAAGGTGCGACCAGCGGTCCGTCTGTGGGATCAGCCTGCGCGGCACGTACTCCTCGGCGGTGAAGCCGGGGACCTGTCCGGCCAGCCGCACCGGGTAGGGCGTGGCGTCGAACAGGGTGGTCCCGCTGATCCCGGACTTACCCGTGAGCACGCTTCGCCAGTGTTGCTCCGTTCCGATACCGGTCGGCGCCAGGACACCGATACCGGTGATCACCGGGGACTGTGCTGCCGACGGCGTCATGGTCACGCGGCCTCCTTCGGTCGGTCCCGGCCCGACCGGGCGAGCAGGATCGCGCTCTGGAAACCACCGAAACCGCTGCCGACGCTGAGCACGACGTCCAGCCCGGCTTCCCGGGCGCTGTTCGGGACGTAGTCCAGGTCGCATTCGGGGTCGCGTGTGTGCAGGTTGGCCGTCGGCGGGACGACCTGCCTGTCCAGGGCCAGTGCGCAAGCGGCGACCTCGATCGAACCGATCGCGCCGAGCGAGTGCCCGATCATCGACTTGATCGAGCTGACCGGCACCTCGTAAGCGTGTTGTCCGAGGCTGCGCTTGAACGCCGCCGTCTCGTGCCGATCGTTCTGTTTGGTCCCCGAACCGTGCGCGTTGATGTAGTCCACGGCGGACGGGTCCAATCGCGCTTGGTCGAGTGCGACCGTGATGGCCTCGGCCATCTCCCGGCCGTCCGGCTTCAGCCCGGTCATGTGGAACGCGTTGCTGCGACTGGCGAATCCGACGAGTTCGGCGTAGATCCGAGCGGACCTGGCCCTGGCGTGTTCGCTGCGTTCCAGCACCAGTACCGCGGCCCCCTCGCCGAGCACGAAACCGTCGCGCTCGGCGTCGAAAGGGCGGGAAGCGTGTTTGGGGTCCTCGTTGTTGGGGCTGGTGGCCTTGATCGCGTCGAAGCAGGCGGACGTGATCGGTGACAACGGTGCGTCGGTGGCTCCGGCGATCACGATGTCGGCGTCACCGTCCTCGATCAGCCGCATGCCGTGTCCCACGGCGTCGAGTCCGGAGGTGCACCCGGTGGAGACGAGGGTGACCGGCCCCTCGGCGCCGACCTCCCAAGCCGTCTCGACGGCGATCGTGCTCGGCACCATGTAGCCGTAGAGGTGCGGAACGCCGTACTCGTGGTCGACCAGCCAGCGGCGTCCGTCGTCGGAGAGTACCGCGTACTCCTGTTCCAGGCCGATGGTGCAGCCGACGGCGCTTCCGATGCTGATGGCGACTCGTCCCGGGGCGGAGGAGGACAGGTCGATCCCGCTGTCCGCTACGGCCTCCCGAGTGCAGGCCACCGCGAACTGGGCCGCCCTGTCCATTCGCCTGCGCTGCTGGGAGGTGAGGCCCGCCGCAGCGGGATCGAACGTTCCGCACTCGGCGGCCACCTGGGAGCGGAAGGGCTCCGGGTCGAACACGGTGATGCGCCGTGTCGCCGTCCGGCCCGCGCAGAGCAGCTCCCAGAAAGCCTCTCGCGAGGCGCCGCCCGGTGCGACGACGCCGATGCCGGTGATGGCTACTCCGGTCATCGTGGCGAGTCCTCCGCCGAATCGCTCACCCGGGGGTGCGCTTCGAGTGGGTTGAGGGCTTCCTCGGTGTCCACGTGGCCGAGGTCCGGGCGGGGAGCGAGTGGACTCAGGTGGAACACCGCGTGCGCGCGTGAGGTTCCGACGTTGACGAGTCGATGGCGCATCCCGATCGGCACGAGCAGCGAGTCTCCCGCCTTCAGCGGTACCGTTTCGCCGTCGAGACGCATTTCGAGGTCACCGGAGACGACGTGGAGGAACTCCTCCGAGTAGGGGTGGTAGTGCTCGGTGACGAACTCGTCGGGATCCAGGAAGAGCACACCACCGAACCCCGACATCGAGCCCACCGTCTTCGGGCTGAGAGTGACCCGCAGGTCTCCGCCTCGCCGACGATTCGCGGGCACGTCGGTCATCGAGATCTTGGTTTTGTCGGCTCTGGTCATCGGTTCTCTCCCATGTGCCGGCCGCGTACGGGGTGGATGGTGTGTCCCGATTCGGGAGTCCAGGAGTAGAACGGCACGGCCATCGCGTCCTTCGGCTGCTTCCAGTCCGGGTCGAAGGGGGAGATGAAAGCGCCGAGTTTGGTGTTGATGTCGGCGTACAGTTCTCCTTGCCGTGCCTTGTCCAGGTTGGGGTTGATGTCGTCGCCGGACTCGACGAGGTGGAAGTACAAGCCGTGGAACGCGAACAGGGTCCGCCGGGTCACCCCGACCAAGTGTGGTAGTTCGGTGCTGTCGGATTCGGCGAACACGTTGGCGACGGCGTCCGAATCCTGCTGATTCATGCGAGCTACGATCAACGTTCGGTGCACTGTGGTCTCCTGTGGGCCTGGCGGTCGACGTCACGGAAAAGCTTGACAGCACGGTCTAGAGACGCACTCGAAACGAGAATCGACTGGCTTTCGAGCGGAGGTGGCGGCCGTTCTCGTGGTGTCGTTCTCCGTCAGCGGGCCGACCGGGACGGCGTCGTCGACGATCGTCCCTGCTGGGAGCGCTTGCGCCGACGACGGGAAAGCTCAGTCTCATTAGGACTGAATGGTCGGACTGTGCTGGAACGCGAGCCGGACCCCGGTTCCGTACGGCTCGGGAGTCGCTGAATGGCGGTCAGCATTTTCGGCCGATCGGGCGGCGGTTTTCGTCGTGTACCGGGGTGTTCGAGCGTTCATCGTCGATCGGTGTTCGGATCGAGTGCGGGACCAGCGCGCTTCGAGGGCTCGATGGCAACGTCTGTCCGTGCGAGTTCGCGGAAGTCGCCGGAGCAGCCCGGTCGGTGAGGATGCCGGTGAGGGGGCTGTCGTCCGCTTCGACCGACCGGACGGCGGTGAAGGGAGTCCGATGAGAACGGGGAAGTGAGTGATCGCTTCCGGAATTTTATGATTCCTTTGTGGACTTACAGCTGGGGTGGGCGTGACGACGGTCCGGTGATGGCTTTGCGCGGACCGTTCGACCCGCTCGTTCGAGAAAGCCCAGCCGTGATCGACGACAGAAGGGAAAGAGCCATGCCGTACGCAGCGATCAGCTACCGGGTCAAAGAGGGCTACGAGGACGAGCTCGCCGAACTCTTCGCGAACATCGGTCGGGTCAGTTCGCCGGTGCTGCACGACGAGTCCGGAAACGAGGTCGGCAAACTTCTCGGAACCGCTGTGTTCATCGAAGGCCCCATGATCGTCCGGTTCATCCACTATTCGGGTGGCACCTTGGCCGATGTGGGTCGACACATGTCGAACCAACCCGCCATACACGCCTTCGAGGAGGAGCTACAGCCGTATCTGGCGCAAGCGCGGGACACGACGAGCCCGGAGGCGTTCCGGCAATTCTTCGCCAAGAGCACCATGCGCTGTCTCACCCAGGTCTCCGTGGACACCTTGAAGCCCGAGGCGACGAGCGAAGGGGTTGAATTGGAGTAGAACCGGCTCGGTGGGCCCGCATCCCGCCGAGGTGGTCGGCGGATCGGTGCGAGGCCACCGGAGACGATCGACCTCGACGCGCGGCCGGGGCGATCGGTCCGGCCGCCGACAGGCCGGTATCGTTCGCCTCATGGCGAATCCGACGGGGGAACAGTTCGAACTGACCAGGGGAAATGCTCGCGCCGTGGTCACCGAGATCGGCGCGGGGCTACGGGCTTTCGAGATCAACAAGGTGCCGTACCTGGAGACGTTCGAGGCGGACGCGGAGCCCCCGAAGGCGGCGGGGCAGGTGTTGCTGCCGTGGCCCAACCGCACGAAGGGCGCACGCTGGGCCTTCGACGGTGAACCGCAGGAGCTGGAGGTCACCGAGGAGGCACGCGGTAATGCCATCCACGGGTTGGTGCGGGACAAGGAATGGGAACTGCTCGAACACGGTGAGTGGTTCATCCGGCTCGCCGTGGAGATCGGTGCCGCGCCCGGTTGGCCGGTCCCCCTGCACGCGGAGATCCTTTACGAGTTGGCCCCACGTGGGCTGGCCGTCACGCACGAGGTGCGCAACGAGGGCGACAAGGCCATCGGTTTCGGGGTGGGCGTGCACCCGTATCCGCGGATCGGCGATGTGCCCACCGACGAGTTGACGTTGACGCTGGCCGCCTTGCGCGTGCGCCCCTACGTGGCCGACGAGCAGTTGCCGTTCGGTGAGGAGATCGACGTCGAGGGCACCGACTACGACTTGCGCGAAGGCCGGATCGTGGGCGGCCTGGACCTGGACACCGCGTTCGGTGGCCTGACGCCGCACGCCGACGGTAGGCACCACCATCTGCTGTCCCACGGCGACACGACGCTGGACCTGTGGGCGGACGCCGATTTCGGGTGGGTACAGGTGTTTACCCCGTCGGACTATCCGGGACGGGGCAGGGCGATCGCGATCGAACCCATGACATGCCCCGCCGATGCGTTGAATTCGGGAACCGATCTCATCACTTTGGAACCCGGCGCCTCGTGGCGGGGCAGCTGGGGAATCCAAGTGGATATTCGTTAGCGTAACGAACTATGACAACTGCGATCATTGGTGGTTACGTGGTGCCCGTCGACGGTGAGCCGATCGACGGCGGGACTGTGCTGATGGACCACGGCAAGATCGTCGCGGTGGGCACGCAGGCCGACGTGGAGGTGCCCGACGACGCCGAACTCGTCGACGCCTCCGGCTCCTGGGTACTGCCCGGTTTCATCGACGCGCACGCGCACCTGGGCGTCCACGAGGACGGCGAGGGCTGGTCGGGTGACGACACCAACGAGATGACCGACCCCAACGGCGCCCGGTTCCGGGCCATCGACGGCATCGACCCGTACGAGATCGGGTTCGACGACGCGTTGGCCGGCGGCGTCACCAGCGTGGTGATCAAGCCGGGTTCCGGTAACCCCATCGGCGGGGAGACGGTCGGCGTCAAGACCTGGGGCCGCACGGTGGTCGACATGCTGTTCGCCGAGCAGGTCAGTGTCAAAAGCGCCCTTGGGGAGAACCCCAAGCGGATCTACGGCGGTAAGGACAAGACCCCGTCCACGCGCCTCGGGGTGGCCGCGGTGCTGCGGGAGGCGTTCACCGAAGCGCGCAACTACGCCGCCAAACGTGAGCACGCTCGCGCGGAGGGCAAGCCGTTCGAGGTCGACCTCGCGCTGGAGACCCTCTCCCGGGTCCTCGATGGCGAGTTGTACTGGGACCAGCACACCCACCGCGCCGACGACATCGTCACGGCCGTGCGGCTGGCCGAGGAGTTCGGCTACAAGCTGGTCGTCAACCACGGCACCGAGGGACACCTCGTCGCCGACTTCCTCGCCGAGCGCGACATCCCGGTGATCCTGGGGCCGCTGTTCACCACGAGGTCGAAGGTCGAGCTGCGTCACCGCACCCTACGGGCGGCGGGCATCCTCGCCCGGGCCGGCGTGCGGGTGGCGATCACCACCGACCACCCGGTGATCCCGATCAACTTCCTCGTCCACCAGGCCACGCTCGCGGTCAAGGAAGGTCTGGACCCGGAGACAGCGCTGCGTACGCTGACCGTCAACCCCGCCCAGATACTCGGCCTCGACGACCG
The DNA here is from genome assembly GCA_021793175.1 of Actinomycetes bacterium. Taxonomy (GTDB): domain Bacteria; phylum Actinomycetota; class Actinomycetes; order Mycobacteriales; family Pseudonocardiaceae; genus Saccharomonospora. The sequence goes on along the minus strand of JAJYTH010000095.1, from coordinate 3,262 downwards.
TGTGGGCGCGCTCAAGCCGGGGCTGGACGCCGATGTGGTGATCTGGTCGGGTGACCCGCTCGACGTCATGAACCGTGCTTTGCGCGTGTTCGTCCGAGGCCGCGAGGTGTATCACTTCGACGAGTCCACGGGCGAGGGCGTCGTCGCCGAGCGCAGGTACCGGGAGTAGGCACCCGCGAGTGAAGTCGAACGGGGCCGGGCGAGGATCGTGTCCTGCCCGGCCCCGCACAGTCTTCGGTTCGCGCGGCCGCCTCACACCGCCGACTTGCGCAGCTCCCGCGCGATGACCATGCGCTGGATCTGGTTGGTGCCCTCGAAGATCTGCGGCACCTTCGCCTCGCGCATGTACCGCTCGACCGGGAAGTCACGGGTGTATCCGGCCCCGCCGAGTATCTGCACGGCGTCCGTGGTCACCTTCATGGCGGCGTCGGTGGCCACCAGCTTCGCCACCGACGACTGTCGCTGGAAGGGCATTCCCTGGTCCCTTCGGCGTGCGGCGTCGAGATAGGTCGCGCGGGCCGATTCCACGGCGGCGGCCATGTCGGCGAGCAGGAACTCCAACCCTTGGAAGTCGATGATCGGCTTGCCGAACTGGGTGCGCTGTTTGGCGTAGGCGACGGCTTCGTCGAGAGCGGCTTGCGCCAATCCCACCGAGCACGCGGCGATGCCGAGGCGCCCGGACGCCAGTGACGACAGCGCGATCTTCAGGCCCTCGCCCTCGGCGCCGATGAGCCGGTCGGCGCCCACCCGGGCGTCCTCGAAGACCATCTGTGCCGTGGTGGACCCGGTGAGGCCCATCTTCCGTTCGGGCGGTGCGGCCGACATGCCTGGCGTGTCCGAGTCCACGAGCAGGCAGCTGATGCCTTTGCCGCCGTCGTCCGACGTGCGCACCATCGTCGTGTAGTAGTCGGCGTGTCCGCCGTGGGTGGTCCACGCCTTCACCCCGTTGATCACGTAGGTGTCGCCGTCCCGCTGGGCCCGGGTGGACAGAGCGGCGGCGTCCGACCCGGCATGGGGTTCCGACAGCGCGTACGCGCCCAAAAGGTCGCCGCCCAGCATGGCGGGCAACCAGCGGTCGCGTTGTTCGTCGCTGCCGTAGTGGGCCAGCGCGTAGCACGACATCGTGTGCACCGACAGGCCGACGCCGACCGACATCCACGCCGCGGCGATCTCCTCCAGTACCTGGAGGTACACCTCGTAGGGCACCTCGCCGCCACCCCAGCGTTCCGAGTAGGGAAGTCCCAGCAGGCCGGCCGAACCCAGGATGCGGAACTGTTCGCGGGGGAAGAGTTCCTTCTCCTCGTATTCGGTGGCCAGGGGAGCCAGTTCCTCGCGAGCGATCTCGCGGGTGAGGGACAGCAGGTCCTCGGACTCGGTGTCGGGGAGCAGACGTTGCACGGTGGGCCTTGTGGGCCGCGTGGACGCTGTGGGCATTACTGTCTCCGAAGGTGTACTGCGGATAGTACTGAAGTTCCTTTTAGAGTACTACAACGTACGATGGTGACCATGCACTCGACCGGCCCTCGCACGCGACGGCAGCACGCGTTGCTCGTCGAACTGGAGGAGTTGTTCCTCGCCGAGGGCTTTTCGGCTTTCACCCTCGACGACCTGGCGGCGAAGCTGCGCTGTTCCAAGACCACGCTGTACGCGCTGGCGCCGAGCAAGGAGCAGCTCTCGGCGAAGGTCGTCGCGCATTTCTTCAAGGGCGCGGCCGAGCGCATCGAAGCCCGAGTGGCGGGAATCGACGACGCCGCGACGGCCGTGCGCACCTATCTCGCAGGGGTTTCCGCAGAGCTGGACCGGGCGTCGGCGGTGTTCATGGCCGATGTTGCCTCGTTCGAGCCCGCACGGGCCGTCTACGCGTTCAATTCCGAAGCCGCGGCGCGCCGTATCCGCCAGTTCATCGCCGACGGTGTCGAGCAGGGGGTCTTCCGCGACGACCATGCCGACGCCATCGCCGAGATGGCCGGAATCCTCGTCGAGTCGATCCAGTCGGGGGTCGTGGGTGCGCGGGCGGGCACCACCGACGCCGAGGCGTTCGACGCGCTGGCGGAGTTGTTGCTGGGCGGCCTGCGGCGGGATGCTCCGGGCTGACTCACCGGGAAGGTACAGCCTACTATCGGCAACCGTGATTGTGTCCGGTGGTGAAGCACTCGTCGATCTCGTCCCCGCAGGTGAGGACGGGAATCTGCTGGCTCCTCGCTTGGGCGGTGGCCCGTACAACGTCGCTCTCGCGACCGCCCGGCTCGGTATGCCGACGGCGTTTTTATCCCGCGTGTCGACCGACGCTTTCGGCGACGCTTTGGTCCGCAGACTGGAAGAGTCCGGGGTGGACACATCTTTGGTGCAACGTGGACCCGAGCCCACCACTGTCGCCGTGGTGTCGTTGGACGAGGAATCCAACGCCCGATACAGCTTCTACGCCGAGGGCACCGCGGACCGGTTGGTCGCCGACCCGGGTCCGCTGCCGAAGGAGACCACGGTGTTGTCCGTGGGCACACTCGGCATGGTGTTGCAGCCCGGCGCGCAGGCGTACGAGGCCGTGTTGCGTCGCGAGAGTCGACGTGGTGTGTTGACCGCACTCGATCCCAACATCCGCCCCGGCATGATCACCGATCCTGGCGGATACCGCGCCCGGTTCCTCTCGTGGTTGCCCTACGTGCATCTGTTGAAACTTTCGGTAGAGGATGCCCGTTGGCTGACCGGTGTGACCGACCCCGACGGCATCATGGACACCGCGCGTTCGTGGCTCGACGAGGGTCCGCAGGCAGTGGTCTTGACCAAAGGGTCCGAGGGCATGTCGTTGATCACGTCTTCGGGTGTCGATGTGACGGTGCCCACCGCGGCGGCGAAGGTCGTGGACACGGTCGGTGCCGGCGACACCGTGCAGGGCGCCGTTCTCGCCTGGTTGGTGTGCAACCAGGTGAAGGACACATCAGTGCTGTCCGCGAACGATTGTCGCGACATGTTGGCGTTCGCGGCGGATGCAGCGGCCGTCACAGTGTCCCGTAGCGGGGCCGAGCCACCGACGGTGGAAGAACTCCGAAACAGGCTGTGAACCTAGTCGCATTGGGTCGGCTGTGGGTAACGCCACGGCTGCGTAACAGGCCTCTTCTGGACTAGCGTTAAGGAGAATTCATACCCCAGCGGGGCGGTGTGCGAAGTAATGTGACCCGCATGATCTGCGGTCACAGCCGGCCCGTGTGACCGTGAGAGGCATGTGCATGTCCGACGCGACTGCGGCGCAGACCGGGGGCGAGAA
>JAJYTH010000094.1 GCA_021793175.1 Actinomycetes bacterium | reverse complement strand
TCCGATCTCCGGCATGGACCACCCGTGGCACTTCGACACCAACGAGTTCGCCGTTACCCTGCTCACCCAGGCGCCCGAGTCCGGCGGCGTGTTCGAATACTGCCCCGGAATCCGGTCCGAGAACGCCGAGAACTTCGCCGACGTGCGTTCCGTCCTCACCAGAGCTGGCGACCACCTGATCCGTCGCCTCTCGCTGCGCACCGGCGACCTCCAGCTGTTCAAAGGCCGCTTCGCGTTGCACCGCGTGACACCGGTGGAGGGGCCGACCGAACGGCACACCGCGATCTTCGCCTACAGCGCGCGCCCCGGCGTCGTCGGCAGCGTCGCCCGAACCCGGCAACTCTTCGGTCGGGTGACCCCCGAACACCTCGCCGAACGTCAGGCCGTCCGCGGCGACCGACTGCTGGACTGATAGCGCCTCCACCGATCCCTGCCAACCCGTGAAGCGTCCGCCCAATCATTTTCGAGGATCACCGTGAACACCCGTGAAAACTGGTCGAACAGCACCTTCGGCAACGAGGACTGCCTCCCCCGCGTCCCCTTGCCGACGTTGGAGGACAGCTGCGCTCGCTTCGTCGAGTGGTGCGCCCCTCTGCTGACCGCCGAAGAACTCGCGACGACCGAAGCGGCGGTGGCCGACTTCCTGCGCCCCGACAGCCCCGCGCACACCCTGCACGCCGAACTGCAACGCTATGCCGCCTCGGACGGTGTGCGGAGCTGGTTGGACCTGTTCTGGCCGTCACGCTACCTGGGTCGCCGGGACCGGATCGCGCTGAACGCGAACTTCTTCTTCCTCTTCACCCCGTCGTCACAAGCACAGATTTCCCGCGCCGCCTCGCTCATCGCGTCGACGGTGGACTACAAGCTGCGCCTCGACGCGGAAGCCATCCCACCCGCCTTGCAGCGTGGGCGCGCGTTGTCGATGGAGCAGAACAAATTCCTGTTCTCCACGACCCGCATCCCCGGCGAGGAGCAGGACACCGTCCGCGCGCCCTACAGTGCCGAGGAACCCGGCCCGTCGCGGGCCCGGCACATCGTGGTGTTCTTCCGGGGAAACATGTTCCGAATGGACGTGTTGGACCCCCAAGGCAACCCGTACTCGCAGGTGGACCTGGAAGCGGGGCTGGAGGAGGTCAGGAAAGTCGGTGCCGTCGCCGCGCAGAACCCGGTGGGACATCTGACCACCGAGGCGAGAGCGGAATGGGCAGCCGACCGGCGGGCGCTGCGGGCACTCCCCGGCAACGCCGACGCGCTCGACGCGGTGGAGACCGCGCTGTTCTGCCTGTGTCTGGACGACATCACCCCGGAGGACACGCAACAGGCCTGCGACCAACTGTTGCACGGTGACAGCGGTAACCGCTGGTTCGACAAGTCGGTGTCGTTCATCGTGTTCGCCGACGGCACGGCCGGTATCAACATCGAGCACTGTGGACTGGACGGCACCACGGTCCTGTCTTTCGTCGACACCGTGCTCACCACGCAGCCGGAACCCGTGTCGCCGAAGGGCTCTCCCCCGGTGACCCCCATCGAGTTCGCCCTCGACGAGGCACTGCGCACGAGTGTCCGCACCGCCGCAACCGCGTTCGCCGACTACGCCGCCGCGAACGCCACTACCACCGTGTCCTTCGACGACATCGGCTCCACTCGCATCAAGGAACTCGGCGCGTCCCCGGACGCGTTCATGCAGCTGGCCTACCAGCTCGCACACAAACGCACCAAGGGATTCACCGGCGCGACCTACGAATCGATCGCCACGCGCCAGTACCAGAACGGTCGCACGGAGGCGATGCGGGTGGTCACCCCCGAGGTGCTGCGTTTCGTCGACGTCATGGACGATCCCGACACCGACTCGGTCGAGCGTCTCTCGGCGTTCCATGCCGCGGCCACCGAACACGTGGCCCGGGCCAAGGAATGCCAGGCGGGGCAAGCCCCCGAACAACACCTGTGGGAGCTGCAACTCATCGCCAAGCGGCGTGGTGCCGAACTGGGTGTCGCCGCCGATCAGCTCGCCCTCTACGACACCCCGGGCTGGCGGATCATGCGCGACGACTACCTGAGTACGAGCTCGGCGCCCTCGACCAACATTCAGTACTTCGGGTTCGGCTCTACCAGCAGTCACTGCATCGGGGTCGCCTACGTCCTGCTGCCCGACCACGTCAACCTGTATCTGAGCACGCCACGGCCGGTGGCCGAGCAGATGCACGCGTTCGCCGAGAACCTGACCGTCGCCGTGTACGAGCTGGAGGACCTGCTCCTGGCCGACGGCTGATTTCGGCTGGTCAGCGGCCCGGTCGCCGGGGGAAGTCGTGCACGGCCCCCGGGGCCGGGCCGTCGGTGTCCTCCCGTAATCTGCGGGCGATGCCGTCGGCCGCCGCGCGCAGGTCGGGAACCAGTTTGGGCAGGTCGGCACGCGCCGAGTGCACTACCACTCCGATCGCGCCGGCGGGCTCGCCCGCCTCGGCCGGGATCGGCACGGCCACCGAGCACGAACCGAGGGTCATTTCCTCGTTCGTGAGCGCGTAGCCGCGGGTGACCGTGGTCCGTAGCTCCCGCAACAGCCTGCCCCGCTCGGTGATCGTGTATCGCGTGTGCCGCACCAAATTACGCTCTACATAGGACTGTATGACCTCCGGCTCGGCGTGGGCGAGCAGCGCCTTTCCCACCCCGGTGGAATGCAACGGCAGTCGTGTCCCGAGCCGGGAGATGGTCGGCACCGACCTGTGTCCGGAGAGCTTTTCCACGTAGAGAGCGTCGAACCCGTCGCGGACGGCGAGGTGGATGTTCTCCCGCGTCGCCTCGTACAGATCCTGCAGGAAAGGCAACGCGACCTCGCGGAATCTACTCGACACGCGAGCGAGCGAACCCAACTCCCACAGCAACAGCCCGATCCGGTAGTAGCCGTCCTCGTCGCGTTCGAGCGCGCGCTGTTGTTCGAGCTGACCGACCAGCCGGTGCGCTGTAGCCAGCGGTAGTTCCGCCCGCTGCGCGAGTTCGGTCAACGACAAGCGCGGATGGGCCGGATCGAAGGCGCGAAGAAGCGCGAACACACGGCCGCTCACCGACTGGCCCGGTTTGCCGGTGTTCCCCGCCATCGGCTGCCCTTCCACCTCGTCGCCCGGATCGACACCCGGCGTGCCGCCACTGTAGTCGCCGGGCCGACCATCACCATGGTGCGGGTTTTCACTGGATGGAAGCCAAAACTGGTCAGGAGGGCACCGTGGGTCGTTGAGTGAGGCACATGCGAACGCAAGTCGGAATCGTGGGAGCCGGACCTGCCGGACTGATGCTGTCCTTGTTGTTGGCGGAGCGGGGAATCGACTCCGTCGTCGTCGAGGCACGTAGTCGCTCGGCGATCGAGCAGACCATTCGCGCCGGTGTCCTCGAACAGGGCACGGTGGAACTGCTCGATCAGTGCGGTGTCGGCGACCGCGCGAGGGCCGAAGGTGCCAGGCACGACGGCATCGAACTCCGGTTCCGCGGCGAGGGGCATCGGATCGACTTCGCAGGTCTGGTCGGGCGGTCGGTGTGGCTGTATCCGCAGCATGAGGTGCTCACCGACCTCATCGCCGCGCGACTCGCGGCCGGCGCCGACATCCGGTTCGAGTGTTCCGACGTCGAGCTTCGCGAGGTCACGTCCGACCGACCGGTGATCGCGTTCACCGAGGCGGACGGCACCCGAGTCGAGCTGGAATGCGACGTGATCGCCGGCTGTGACGGTTCGACGGGCATCAGCAGGAACAGCATCCCGGCTTCCGCCCGCACCGACCATTTCCGGGCTTATCCGTTCGGCTGGTTCGGCATTCTCGCCGAGGCACCACAGTCAGCTCCCGAGCTGATCTACGCCCATTCCGAGCGGGGATTCGCGTTGATCAGCACGCGAACACCGACCGTGCAACGCATGTACTTCCAGTGCGACCCCGAGGAGAACGCGGACGACTGGAGCGACGACCGCATCTGGGAGGAGTTGCAGACACGCGTGGCCGGAAACGGTTTTCGACTGGCCGAAGGGCGGATCTTCCAACGCAGTGTGCTTCCGATGCGTAGTTACGTCTGCGAACCCATGCAGTACGGCCGGTTGTTCCTGGCGGGCGACGCGGCCCACACCGTTCCGCCCACCGGCGCGAAGGGCCTGAACCTCGCTGTCGCCGACGTGCTGGTGCTCGCGCAGGCACTTGAGTCCTTCTATTCGACCGGGGTCACCGAGCGGTTGGAGAACTACGGCGCCACCGCGTCCCGCCGGGTGTGGCGGGCCCAGCATTTCTCGTGGTGGATGACCTCGATGTTGCACACCGACCCGCACGGCAGTCCCTTCGACCTGCGGCGCCAACTCGGGGAACTCGATTCGGTCACCAGCAGTGTCGCGGGCTCGACCTATCTGGCCGAGGCCTACACCGGGTGGCCGCTGTCCCTCTGACGAAGGTGTCGCAAGCGACGGTGGGACGATGACGGTGTGACAGCGGATCGTCCCACCACCGGAGCACCGTCTCGAAACCCTGAGCCGCCCCTGACGTTGTACCTGGTCAAGCGGCTCGAACTCGTCGTGCGCGCACTGCTGGACGATGCTTTGCGGCCGCTCGGGGTGACCACGTTGCAGTACACGGCGCTGAGCGTGCTGCAGCGACGTGGCGGCCTGTCCTCAGCTCAACTGGCCCGCCGGTCATTCCTCCGTCCCCAGACTATGCACGAGATGGTGCTGACACTCGAACGGCGTGGGTTGATCAGCCGAGAACGCGACCCCCGAAACCGGCGGGTCCTGCTCGCCAACCTCACCGACGAAGGCGAAGCCCTGCTCGCGCGATGTGAACCGCTGGTGCTCGAACTGGAGGAGCGGTTGCTGTCCCAGCTCGGCCCGAGTGAGCGCCGAGTGTTCAGGGACAGCCTGGAACGTGGAATCTCAGTACTCGGAGCACTGGCACACGGCGGCGGTACGGAGTCGCGGGACTGACCGCACGCCCACCGGTCTCACCCGTAGAGTTCGCGGATCCTGCCTTTGAGCAGCTTGCCGGAGCCGGTGGTCGGCAGGGAGTCGACGAACTGGAATCGCCGGGGCACCTTGTAGGCGGCCAACCTCTCCCTCAAATAGGCGACGAGCTCGTCGACGACCAGCTCGACCCCCTCGGCGGGCACGATCACGGCTTTACCGACCTCACCCCATTTCTCGTCGGGGACGCCGATGACCGCGCAGACGTCGATTCCGCCGTAACCGTAGAGTTCGTTCTCCACCTCGGCCGGGTAGACGTTTTCCCCACCGGAGATGATCACATCCTTGATCCGGTCGACGAGGTAGAGATAGCCATCATCGTCCACAGTGGCCACATCGCCGGAGCGGAACCACCCGTCCCGCAGCACACGTGAGGTCTCCTCCGGTCTACCCCAATAGCCCCGCATCACGTTGGGGCCGCTGACCACGACCTCGCCCCGCTGTCCCGGCCCGACATCCTCGCCGCTCCCGTCGACGACCCGGACATCGGTGAAGAACGACGGTACTCCGGCCGAACCGATCTTCGTCTTGGCGTGCTCGCGGTCGAGGATGGTGACCCCGGGCGCCGCCTCGGTCATCCCGTAGCCCTGGACGAAACTCAGCCCACGATCAAGGTAGCGGCGAATGGTCTCGGTGGGGACGGGCGCTCCACCGCAGCTCAGGGTTCTGACACTCGACAGGTCCGCCGACAACCATCGCGGATGGGCGGCGAGCGCGTTGAACATGGTCGGCACACCGAACATCCACGTCACCCGGTGCCGCTCGATCGACTCCAGCACAGCCTCCGGGTCGAACGTGTCCTGGAGGACGACGGTACCGCCCTTGAGCAGGGTGGGCAGGCAGCTCATGCCCAACGCGGCGGCATGGAACAGTGGGGCCACCACCAGCGTGACCTCGTCGTTGGCGAGTTCACTCTCGACGAGGACGTTGACGCAGTTCCACGTGAGGTTGCCGTGCGTGAGTACGGCACCCTTGGGCCTGCCGGTGCTGCCCGACGTGTACATGATCAGACAGGGGTCGTCGAGCCCGACGGGCTCACAGACGAAGTCGGTGGGTGTCGCTTCGAACAGTTCCTCGTACTCGTGGTCCGCCCCACCACCTCCGTCCACCGCGACCGTCCGCAGGTGTCGTGCCGTAGTCGTCCGCGTGAAGGTGTCCTCGTGCTCACCGGTGTAGACGAGCACGCTCGCGCCGGAATCGGCCAACACGTGGTCGACCTCGGCGGCGGTCAGGCGGACGTTGACGGGCACGAACACCGCACCGAGCATTCCGCTGGCGAACAAGCACTCCAAGTACGCCGGTCGATTCGGCCCCAGATAGGCCACCCGGTCACCGAACCGCACCCCGAGGCGGTGTAAACCGTGTGCCACACGCGTGGCCCGCTCGTCGAGTTCGGCGTAGTCGAGGCTGCCACCGCGAAACCGAACGGCGGTCTTGTTCGGCGTCATGCGGGCACGACGCGTCGGCCAGGAACCCAAACCGTGATTGAGCATGCCTGTCCCTTCCGCCGAGAAACGCGCTCACTTGGTCGGGTCGAAGGACTCAAGCCCCGGGCGGTAGGACTTGTCGTCCAGGAACTGTTCGAGCCCCTTGGCTCGGGACCGGGCACGGTCGAGTAGCTGGGACTGCTCCAGCTTGGCGTAGAGGTAGTCCTCCGCCTGCTCCCACGGCATGTCGCGGCTCATCTTGTAGCCCAGCTTGGCCGAGTGCAGCACGACACGGTTCATCGACGCCAGCTTCAACGCCACTTCGCGAGTGCGCTCACGCAGCCGTTCGGCGGGCAGCGCTTCGTTGACCAGACGCAAACGTTCGGCCTTGCGGCCGTCGAACCGCTCCCCGGTCATGATGTAGTACAACGCATCACGCTGACTCAACGTCGCGGCCAATGCACGCGTCACCACGCCGCCCGGCGGAATTCCCCAGTTTATTTCGGACAGTCCGAATTGAGCGTTCTCGTCGGCGAAGGCCAAGTCACACGCCACCAACGGGGTGAAAGCACCTCCGAAACACCAGCCGTTGACCATGGCGATCGTCGGTTTGCTCCACTTGGCCAACCGTTTCCACTGCCACTCCGCACTCGCCCGACGCACGCGGAGCTGCACGGTGTAGTCGCCGACCTCGTCGACATCGCGGAAGTACTCCTTGAGGTCCATACCGGCGGAAAAGGCCTCGCCCGCGCCCGTGAGCACCAGAACCCGACAGCGGTCGTCTCCTTCCAAGTGGTCCAGCACGCGGACCATCTCGTCGTTCAACGTCGGATTCATCGCATTGCGCTTGGCCGGGCGGTTCAGCGACACCCACGCGATTCCTTCGTCGAACTCCACGGAAACGGTGTCACCCCACGGTTCCTCGGCACTCTGCCTCATCACGGACCTCCATAGTTGTCAGGATTGCTGATATACCAGATAGCAAGCCGCGGAACACGACGTCAACAGCCATTCACCGACACCTCGGACGATCACTCGAACACCTCATCGACGAATACGCACGGTCAGCCCCGCGCACCGTCCTCCACTCGACAGGCGGAAGACAAGAAAAACGTCGATGTCCAAGATGAAAATCAGGACAGAGCCGGTGAAAAGTCCAAAACACGCGTTTCGGCAAGAGTGATCCAGGTGAATGTCGGGGACATCTGAAGCGAAGCGAGAAAGGTCGATAATCGATCCTCGAAAACCTGATCGACCGACTGGGAACCCGGTCTCATTCGCCGTCCACTCAAGTGAAGAACTCGCCCGAGAAGTCAAAGGACACATCCATCGGATCGACAAGAAACGCGTAGAGGAGAACCCCGGTTACTCTCCTCAACGCAAAGCCGACATCATCCCCGCCTCCAGGCGAGACTTCACCACCGCCCCGTGGGACGTCCTCGGTTTACTCGGCCGGGCCACGGCCCTGTCCTCACACGGGTCCTCTCGCGCATTGTCGCAACAGTGGAACAGTCTGAAGTACATCAGCGTTTTCCAGGAGAACCCACACGACCGCATGGAGTTGTCCGTGGACGAAAAAATCCCGGAGTTCTTCCGAAAGGCCGTCCAAGCGCAGGATCTGGGCTTCGCGTTCGGGCTCGCGACCGCGCTCGACATCGCCCAACGTCGCCATCCCGAATACCGATTCGATCAACTCGCCAGAGCCTCCGAAGAGGTCCACACCACTGCGATGGGCCCGGAGCACGCATCGGCGACGACTTCCTCCAACCGGACACCGGTGTGCACCGGGACACCGGAATCGAGCTCGCCGGCATTCGCCTCGTCGGAACGGACCATGTCTTCCGGTTCCAAGGACAACGAGTGGAGGTCTTCTCGGCACTGCCCGAAAAGCTGTACACCACGCTGTACAACCAGGACTTCGAGAACTGGGAGACAGCTCGAAGGACCGTATGCGAACAGTGGCGTAGCAACCGGAAAACGCGCCGAAGCGCAGTGGGCCGAAGACCGGCGGGGGCTCATCACCATGGACGACGACGGCGCCGTATTCGGCCTGCGGGTGATGGGTACGGGGCATCCACTCGACTGACCCGCCGAACATGGCGCGACCGGCCTGCTGCGATCACCGGACTTCAGCACCGAGTCACCGAAAGCTGTGGGAGGCCATCGAGAGGCAACAGTCGGGAAGCCGACCGAGAAGCTGCCGAGAAGCTTGTGGAAGGCCGCGCCACGTGACCGAACGGCTCCGCAGGCGACTGGACGCGGTCACGTACCCCCTTCGGCACGACCTCCGATCATAGTGTTAACAGTTGTTACACACCCCGTCAACAGTTGTTACTCATTGGCGGAGCCAGTAGAGTGCCGTGCTGCCTGGCTGCTGAGTGAGCTTCGGAGCCCCACCATGAGCGAGACCCCGACCACCTTCGCCGAGAAGTTGGCATTCCTCATCGAGACGATGCACCCGGCTTCGCGGGGGCCGTACGACGACGGGGAACTCGCTCAGGCCTGGGGCGTGTCACGGCAGTACGTGTGGCAGCTACGGACGGGCAAACGCGCCGAACCACGGCACACCGTCGCCATGAAGATCGTCCGCTTCTTCGGCGTCCCGGAGGACTACTTCGTCGACGACGACACCACCGTTTCCGTGATGCGCCAGGTCCAGGACCTCATCAACGCCCGTGACGCCTCCCCGAACGCGAACGACCCACGGGAAGACGTGGAGCTTCGTCGGCTGACGTTACGGATACTCGGACTCTCCGCCGACGAACGCGAAGTCGTCTCCACGGTCGTGGACAAACTTCGACCCTACGACCAGACGCCGCGTCATCGTCGCACCCGCCGCAAGCCCATCCCACCCGACAGGGGATGACCTGGGCTCATGCACCAAGATCGCCATGACGCACCCGATAGCCGGGACGTCCCGTCCCGGTGTGTGCGGGCGGCTTCGACAAACGCGTGTCCGGTCAATTCGTCGGGAGGGGGCGACACAGTGAATCACGCCGAGGTTCGACACCGCTGCGAAACGCTCGTCGAAAACGTGCTGAACCGAACCGGCATCCCACAACCCTGGGACATCAACGAGTGGCTGAACTGTCTGGAACGGGCACGCGGACGCGACATCGACCTGTGTGCCCTGACCTGGGAACCGGGGGACGCGACGGGAGCGTGGCAGCCACGCGGCGACCACGACGTGATCGCCTACCCGGCGAACACCTCGGGCTACCACCAGAACCACATCATCCTCCACGAGGTCGGCCACATGCTGTTCCAACACCCCAGCCGTTGCGTGTTGTCCCGCAAGGAAGCGCGCCGTATCGCGCCGAACCTCAGCGCCAACGCGTTCACGCACCTGTTCGGCCGGGCCCACGGCACCGTCGAGGAATACGAGGCCGAGCAGTTCGCGCACATCCTGCACGCGAGGGTCACGACGCGGTCGGTTCCTCGCAGCCGGAACTACCGGTCTCCACAGGACGACACCACCGCCTCCCTGGCCGCTCGGCTGGCGGACACCTTCGACGAGCCGTGATGGGAAGCATCGTGAACTTGGCCGCCGGTTTCGCGGCCATCGCGGGTGGTTCGGCACGGTTGGTGTGGGCGCGCGGGAATCTCTCCCCGGCAACGCGGTACCTGTGTCTGGGGGTGATCGCGGCGGGCTTGTCGGCCGCACTGTCGGCACCGGGGGTGTTGGCGGCCGCCGCTCGCGTCGAGCCGCATCCGAACGTGACCCGGCTGTTGGTCAACTGCATCGGCATGGTCGCCGCCTGGTGTGTACACAGCCTGCTCATCCACCTGGTGACCGAGGAGACCACACGGGCTCGCACGGCGGTGCGGTTCCAGGCCGTGGTGCTGGTACTGGTCATCACCGCCATGTCGGTGCTCTTCCTGTCGGCCGAGATGACGTATCGCCCGGACTTCCTCGACGCGTTCGCCGACCTGCCCGGAGTGTACGGATACCTGCTGTTGTTCGGCGGTTATGTCGGCTGGAGCATGGTGCGGTTCGTGCAGCTCATGGGCCGGTATGCCGGGCTCACCGAGCGCCGGTGGCTCCAGGTCGGGATGCGCACCATGCAGGTCGGGGCGGGCTTCGGGGTGGCGTGGGCGGTGCACAAGGTCGTCGCGTCGACGGCCGTGTTCACCACCGGTTCGTCCTATCCCGGTTCGAGCGTGCTGGCGTCGGCGTTGCCTGCCGCCTGTGTCGCCCTGGTCGCCGTGGGGGTCTGCATCCCGGTGGGTGTCCCGGCGGTGACAGGACTGTTGCTGCGGACGAAACGGCGACGACAGTACCGGAGTCTGGAAGCGTTGTGGACGGCTCTGTCGCCGGTGATCGCCCGAGTGCGGCCCGTCGACACGGTGGGTCAGACCATTCACGAGCGGTTGAGCGCACGTGTCGTCGACATCCTCGACGCACTACTGGTGCTGGCTCCGTATCGGGACACGGCGGACAGCGGTCACGCGGACGCGGAACGAGAGGCCGCCTCGATCACCACCGCACTGGCCCGGTGGCGGTCCGGTTCCGATCCCGTGCTGGATACGGTTCCCGAGCCGGGGCGCACAATGGACGACCTCGACGGGGAAGTCGCGTGGCTCCGCCGTGTCGCACGGGCGATGCGACGACGACCCGCGCCGACATCGGACAGTGTCATCGAGGACCGGTAGAGGTCCCCAAGGACTGGCAGAGGAAGACTTGAGCGTTCGAACGGACACCGAACCCACCACCGGATCGATGTGGGCGAAGGTGCTGAGTGAAGTGTTCGCCCCCTGGGTGCTCGTGATCGTGTTGTCGGGCGCTGTGGCCTGGCAGGCGACACACGCGGTGCTGCCCGCGACCGTATGGGGCCTCGTGATCGCCTTGACCAGCAGCGTCATTCCCATGGGCGTGATCGTGTGGGGGGCTCAGCGAGGCCGGTGGGACGGACACCATGTGCGGGACCGAGAAGGCCGGTTGGTGCCTTTTCTAGCGCTGATCGTGTTGAGCGGGCTCGGTCTCGCGCTGCTGGTGGTGTTGGACGCACCGTGGCTTTTGGTGGCGTTGGACATCGCCATGCTGGTGTGCCTGCTGGTGACGGGCGCGATCACGATCTGGTGGAAGGTGTCGATGCACGCAGCCGTCGCCGCCGGCGCGGTCGCGATCCTCGCGGTGACGTACACGCCGTGGCTGTGGACACTGCTGCCCGTGGGGGGAGCGGTGTGTTGGTCCCGAGTGCGTTTGCAGGACCACACCACCGCGCAGGTGACGGTGGGGTCGGTGCTCGGGGTCCTCGTCGGAGGCGGGGTCTTCGCGCTCGTGTTGTGAGCACGGTCGTGCGCCGGTGCGTTCACGAGGCGCCGCCGACGAGGAGACCGACCCCTTGCCGCACCACATCCGTCCAACGGTGTGGGAATCGTGCCGCCGCATCCTCGAGGTGGGGGAAGGAGTCGAGCGCGACCGCCGAATAGCCGGGAGCGGCGTGGTGTGCGCGCCGGGCATTGTCGTAGGCGATGGCGTGTCCGGCGACCATCGCGGTGATCGCGTAGGACCGTCCTAGTACCTCGTCGGCCGCGGTTCCGGCGAGGCGCAGCAGACGGCACAGTTCGTCGGCCAACGACAGGTACGACGGTCCGAGCGGTGTGCGTTCGAGTACGAGCGGAGCCGCCCAGGGATGTCGGACGAGGTGGTCGAACCAGCCGAGCGCGAGTGCGGTGACGTCGTCGCCCGCGGTGGCGGTGAGCTCCGCCAATTCGGTTCCCAGCGCGTGGTCGAGCGCGAGGTCGAGCAGATCGTCGCGTCCCCGCACATGCCCGTACAGGCTGGCCGGTGCGACCCCGAGTCGCTGGGCCACCGTGCGCATCGACAACGCGGGTGCTCCCCCGTCGTCGAGTACGGCGACGGCGGCCTCGGCCAGCGCCGCGGCGGTGAGCACCCGCCGGCGTTCCCGACCTCGCCGTTCCGCCGTCCAGTACGACATGCCACCATCGTAAGCAAAACGAACACCGTTCGCTTAGGAGGTGGGATGAGGCTCCGGAACGCCCTCCCCGTCGCCCATGCCGACGTGCTGCTGCGTCCGCTCGCCGAACGGGACGCCGTCGCCTACGCCGAGGGGACCACCGATGACGCGGTACGCCGATTCGCGCACCTTCCACTACCCGAATACACCGCCGAAACCGTGCGCACTCTGGTGCGCACGGATGTCCGAGCCGGACTGGAGAACGGCACGCTCGCCGTACTGACCATCGCCGACGCGGTCGACGACATCTTCCTCGGCAGTCTCGTTCTCTTCGACATCACGGCGCACACGGCCGAGGTCGGTTTCTGGCTGTCCCCGAACGCACGCGGACTCGGCGTTGCCACGAAGGCATTGACGGCCGCGGTCGTTCTCGGCGACCGACTCGGGCTGCACACCCTCACAGCGCGTACCGACCCCGCGAACACCGCATCCCGGCGCACACTCGTCGCCGCGGGGTTCGAAACGGTGGGCGCTCCGCACGAGAGCACGGCCCCGTCCGGAGCCCACGTGCGCACCCAGCACTACCGGCTGCGTCTGAACTGAGGGCACGACGCGCCACGGTCCGGCATCGGCCGACGGACACGGTCGGCCGCTCGACGCGGGAACGTTTTTCCGCTTATTCCCTACTCCCGTCGGTTCCGCCGACGACGCTCCGGCACGCATGATCGAGGCGCCCTCCGGCCTCGTTTCTTCACAAAGGAGCTTGCCGTGCGTCGTCTC
Organism: Actinomycetes bacterium; assembly: GCA_021793175.1. Classification (GTDB taxonomy): domain Bacteria; phylum Actinomycetota; class Actinomycetes; order Mycobacteriales; family Pseudonocardiaceae; genus Saccharomonospora. The sequence goes on along the minus strand of JAJYTH010000094.1, from coordinate 140 downwards.
GCGGCCCTCGCCGCCGTCGCCGCCATCGGTGCGACCGTCCTCGTCACCGGGCCTTCGGCCCAACCAGCTCTCGCCTATCCACCCACACCGCCCGGTGAGTCGGTCACCCGCGACCACCTCACCCAGCTCACCGTCGCCCC
>JAJYTH010000093.1 GCA_021793175.1 Actinomycetes bacterium | reverse complement strand
CACCGATGCCGATTTCGCGGGCGCGCCGGGGCTGGAGCCGGTGTGGCCGCCGAAGAATCGACGCTCCCTCTCGAGGGTGTGGGCGAAACCGGCGAAACCAAGGTCAAGCGCGGCGAAGCCAAGCAGGAAGCCAAGCAGGCCGCCGAGCCGGGTACCGAGACTTCTTCGGGAAAGACCGCCGCAAGTGACGCGGAGCCCGGCAAGTCCGACAAGTCCACCAAGGCGGCCGGCGACGCGGGCGTCAAGGACGCCAAGGATGCCAAGGAGACGAGGGACACCAAGGACGCCGGACAGGAGAGCAGGTCGTCTGCCGATACGCAGGACGACGGCGGTGGCAGCAGCAGGCCGAGCAGGCGCCGCCGAGGTTCCTCCAGCCGTGGTGGGAGCTCGCAGAGCACGACGGAGTCGGGCGCGCCGCAGCAGGACGACGAGGCGCTGAGCCAGCGCGGTGACGGCGACGGCGACGGCAGGGACGGCAAGTCCGACGGTAAGCAGCAGCGCGGTCACGGCAACGCCGGTGGGGGCCAGAACAGCCATCACAGCGCTCAGGACGACGATGAGCGTGGGGGCCGGCGGAGTCGGCGCTTCCGTGATCGTCGCCGTCGTGGACGTGGCGAGGGCAGCGGTGGTCCCGACACCGAGATCCGTGAGGACGACGTCCTGCTGCCTGTCGCGGGCATCCTCGACGTGCTGGAGAACTACGCGTTCGTGAGGACCTCCGGATACCTGCCGGGGCCGAACGACGTGTATGTGTCGTTGTCACTGGTACGTAAGTACGGGTTGCGCCGCGGCGACGCCATCACGGGTGTGGTGAAGCAGCCGCGTGAGGGCGAGCAGCAGCGGCAGAAGTTCAACCCACTCGTGCGGGTGGACTCGGTCAACGGTCTGGATCCCGAGGTGGCGAAGAAGCGCCCCGAGTTCCACAAGCTGACGCCGTTGTACCCCAACGAACGGCTGCGTCTGGAGACCACGCCGAACAAGCTCACCACCCGGGTCATCGACCTGGTGATGCCGGTGGGCAAGGGGCAGCGTGCCCTGATCGTCTCCCCGCCGAAGGCGGGCAAGACGACGATCATGCAGGACATCGCCAACGCGATCACCACGAACAACCCCGAGTGCCACCTCATGGTGGTGCTGGTGGACGAACGTCCCGAAGAGGTCACCGACATGCAGAGGTCGGTGAACGGGGAGGTCATCGCCTCCACATTCGACCGTCCGCCGTCGGACCACACGTCGGTGGCGGAGCTGTCCATCGAGCGGGCCAAGAGGCTTGTCGAGATGGGACACGACGTGGTGGTGCTGCTCGACTCGATCACTCGTCTCGGTCGGGCCTACAACCTCGCCGCCCCGGCGTCCGGACGCATCCTGTCCGGTGGTGTCGACTCGACGGCGCTGTTCCCGCCCAAGAGGTTCCTGGGGGCCGCCCGCAATATCGAGGGCGGTGGCTCGCTCACCATCTTCGCCACGGCGATGGTGGAGACGGGCTCCACCGGCGACACCGTGATCTTCGAGGAGTTCAAGGGCACGGGTAACGCCGAGCTCAAGCTCGACCGCAAGATCGCGGAACGGCGGGTGTTCCCCGCGGTGGACGTCAACCCGTCGGGTACTCGTAAGGAAGAGCTGCTGCTCTCGCCCGACGAGCTGGCGGTGACCCACAAGTTGCACCGAGTGCTGCACGCGCTGGACTCGCAGCAGGCCATCGACTTGCTGCTGGACCGGCTGCGGAAGACCAAGACCAACATCGAGTTCTTGATGCAGGTCTCCAAGAACACACCCGGTGCGGACGAGAACTGACCAGGCGGGAACAAGGGCGCACGGGAGAGCGTTGGGTTCTTCTGGCAAACTTGCTTTCGCTGACGTCCGGCTCCGGTTCACCCCGCGGGCAGCGGGGACCCGGCGGCCATGAGGAGAGGACACCATGAAGAGCGGTATTCACCCCGATTACCACGTCACCACGGTGGTCTGCGGTTGCGGTAACACCTTCACCACCCGCAGCACCGCTCCGTCCGACACCATTCAGGTCGAGATCTGCTCGAACTGCCACCCCTTCTACACGGGTAAGCAGAAGATCCTCGACACCGGTGGTCGTGTGGCGCGTTTCGAGGCTCGTTACGGCAAGCGCAAGAAGTAGCTTCGTCGACGGCGCCCGCTTCTGCTGAGCACGGCAGGAGCGGGCGCCGTTTCGTGTTCGACGATGGCCTGTACAGGCGTTCTGAGGAAGGGTGCGGCCGGTGGAATCGGAAACACTGCGGGGGCTGCTCGACGAGTACGCCGAGCTTGAGGAGCAGCTGGCGGACCCGGCGGTGCACGCCGATCAGGCGCGTGCCCGCAAGTTGGGGCGCCGTTACTCTGAGCTTTCGCCCGTGGCCAAGACGGTGGACGAGTTGGAGACGACGCGTTCGGACCTCGTCACGGCCCGGGAGTTGGCGGCGGAGGACGCCTCGTTCGCCGAGGAGGCCGATCGCCTTGCCGAGCGGGTGTCCGCGTTGGAGGCCAAGCTGGCGGAGCTGCTGCTGCCACGCGATCCGTACGACGGCTCCGATGTCGTCATGGAGATCAAATCGGGAGAGGGCGGGGAGGAGTCCGCGCTCTTCGCCGGTGACCTGCTGCGGATGTATCTGCGCTTCGCCGAGCGGCAGGGTTGGACGGCGGAGATCCTCGACGCGACCCCGTCGGATCTGGGTGGCTACAAGGACGTCACGGTGTCCGTCAAGAGCAAGGGCGCCGAAGCCGAAGGCGTGTGGGCGCGCCTGAAGTTCGAGGGTGGAGTACACCGGGTGCAGCGGGTGCCGGCCACCGAGTCGCAGGGCCGTATTCACACCTCCGCCGCAGGAGTGTTGATCTACCCGGAGCCCGAGGAGATCGAGGTCGAGGTCGATCCGAACGATCTGCGTATCGACGTGTTCCGTTCGTCGGGTCCCGGTGGGCAGAGTGTCAACACCACCGACTCGGCTGTCCGTGTGACACACCTGCCGACCGGCATCGTCGTGTCGTGTCAGAACGAGAAGTCGCAGATCCAGAACCGGGCTCGTGCTATTCAGGTGTTGCAGGCGCGGTTGCAGGCGTTGGCCGAGGAGGAGGCCGCGGCGAAGGCCGCCGACGCCCGTCGTTCGCAGGTGCGGACGGTCGACCGTTCGGAGCGTGTACGCACGTACAACTTCCCCGAGAACCGGATCTCCGACCATCGCGTGAATTACAAGGCGTACAACCTCGACCAGGTCCTGGACGGCGAATTGTCCGGTGTGCTCGAGGCGTTGCTCGCCGCCGACCGTGAGGAGCGGATGGCCGAGGCACAGGTCTCCGGCGATTGATGAGGTGAGCCCACAGGCGGCCCGGATCGGCGAAAGCTGGGTGGCGTGGTCGCTCGAGGGTGTCGGTGTGTCCACCGAGGTTCGTCCGTCCCGACGGTGGTCCGTGCTCGCGCTATCCGGTGGCTGTTTTTCGGGGGAAGACGTCGCCGACGTGTACGATGGTGTCTGAAGTGGAGGATCGTTTCCGTTGTGGCGCCTCGGTTCTCAGTGTGGGGGTCGGACCGGTTCGCGCCCGGGGAAAGACACGGATCGGCTCGAACATCGATCTTGTGATCCTTGTTGTGGCCCCCAAGAGCTTTTCGGGAGTCCGCGCGCGGTGAACGGCGTCCGACATGGTCGGTGTCCGTTTCGGCGGTACTTGCGAGAACTCCATCGGAGGCATGTGCCAGGCTTGGGACCGTGAAGAGACTGCCCCTGCGATTGGCGTTGTTGGAGGCTGCTCGCACCCTCGAGGAGGCCGGTGTGGCATCGCCACGTACCGACGCCGAGCTCATCGCCGCCCACGTGCTCGGCGTGGAGCGTGGCAGGTTGCCGCTGGTCCCCCTCGTCGATCCTCCGGTGGTGGAAGCCATCGGGCGGCTCGTCGCCGAACGGGCTAAACGCGTACCGCTGCAGTACCTCACCGGCGAGGCCGTGGTGGGCGGTGTCAGCGTTCAGGTGGGGCCAGGCGTGTTCATTCCGCGCCCTGAGACCGAACTGCTGCTGGAGTGGGGACTGCGGCTGCTCAAAGGGCGCGAGTACCCGGTGGTGGTCGACCTGTGTACCGGTTCGGGCGCACTCGCGCTGGCCGTGGCCGAGGCCAGGCCGGACGCGGTCGTCTACGCGGTGGACAACGACCCGAACGCGTTGGCCTGGGCCCGTCACAACGCCGACCTTCGCGCGGAGGCGGGGGACACACCGATCAGGCTCTACTCCGGCGATGTGACCGATGACACGGTGTTCGCCGAGCTCGACGGACTGGTGGACCTGGTGCTGTGCAACCCGCCGTACGTCCCGGAAGGAACCCCCGTGCCGCCCGAGGTCGCCGATTACGATCCACCCCAGGCCGTGTTCGCAGCGGAGGGCGGACTCGACATCATCCGGCACGTCGTCACGATGGCGGCCCGACTGTTGCGGCCCGGGGGTGGTGTCGCCATCGAACATGACGACACCCACGCGAAGTCGGTGCCGCCACTGTTGGAGGTCCGCCGTGTGCTCACCGACGTGACCACACACAACGATCTCGCTGGTCGTCCCCGCTTCGTGACCGCGCGGAGGGTGTGAACCGCGGGCGATGGCTCCTCGGAAGGGCATCGCTAAGCTGACGCGCATGAGCGCGGTGTACGACTGCAGTGAACCGCACACGAGGGCCGACGGATTGGCGGCGGCCGTCTCGGCGGTGCGTTCGGGCAGGCTTGTGGTCCTGCCGACCGACACCGTTTACGGGATCGGCGCCGACGCCTTCGACGCGGAGGCGGTGCGGGCTCTGCTCCAGGCCAAGCACCGGGGACCCGACATGCCGGTCGGGGTCCTCGTCGGTTCTTGGTCCACCGTGGACGGGCTGGTGCTGGGACTGTCCCGGGAGGCCAGGACCCTCATCGAGGCGTTCTGGCCCGGTGATCTCTCGATCGTCGTCTCGCACGCGCCGAGTCTGCACTGGAATCTCGGTACCACGCGCGGCACGGTGATGCTGCGTATGCCGCTTCACCCCGTGGCGCTCGAATTGCTGCGCGAGGTCGGCCCCATGGCTGTCTCCAGTGCGAACGTCTCTGGGCGTCCTGCGGCTTCCACGGTGGAGGAGGCCAGGGAGCAGCTCGGTGGGTCCGTCGCGGTGTATCTCGACGGTGGTCCCAGTGGTGAGGCCGTGCCTTCCACGATCGTGGATCTCACCGGAGAGAGCCCGTCATTGTTGCGAGAGGGCGCCGTCAGTGCCGAGGCGGTGTCGGAAGCACTCGGTATGGAGATCGGCCGGGCGCAGTGACTGTGATCGGTAGCGATAACGTTGCGCATTGTGATCTTCCCGTGTGTCCTTCGCACCGGTTTCGGAAGGTGACGCGGTCGTGAATTCCGCCGTACCCGCCGGCCTTCCGATCCGGGAATACCTTCTCGTCGGTCTCGTTTCCGCCGCGCTGACTTTCCTGCTCACCGCTGTCGTGCGCCGATTCGCCATCAAGGTGAAAGCCGTCGCCATTCCCCGCAAGCGTGACGTCCACGTCGTGCCGATCCCGAGGATGGGCGGCGTCGCCATGTACTTCGGCGTGGTCGGAGGCATGGCGATGGCGCACCAGCTTCCGGTGCTCAGACGTGCCTTCGAGTATTCGTTCGACCCGATCGCGGTTCTCCTCGGCGGCGGCGTGATCGTGTTGATCGGCGCGTTGGACGACCGTTTCGAGCTCGATGCGTGGACCAAGCTCGCGGGCCAGGTCATGTGCGCGGGCATCCTCGTGTTGTTCGGAGTGCAGTGGGTCTCGCTGTGGGTGCCCTGGGGCGGCGACGCCGACGCTCTCGGCAATGTGCTCATGTTTGACCGGAACCAGGGCGGGCTGCTGGCCGTGTTGCTGGTGGTCGTCATGGTCAACGCGATGAACTTCGTCGACGGTCTCGACGGTCTGGCCGGTGGTCTCGGATTCATCGCGGCAGCGGCGACGTGTACGTTCTCGCTCGGTCTGCTCGCCCAGTCCGGTGGTGACGTGGGTACGTATCCGCCCGCGCTCATCGCCGCGACTCTGGCCGGTGCGTGTCTCGGGTTCCTTCCGCACAACTTCCAGCCGGCGAAGATCTTCATGGGCGACTCGGGGTCGATGATGATCGGCCTGATGCTCGCCGCCGCCAGTACCTCCGCGTCCGGAAGGATCAACTACATCTCGTTCGACGCGACCGACGTCGTCGCGCTGCTGTCCCCGTTGTTCGTGGTGGCGGCCGTGCTGTTCCTGCCGTTGCTCGACCTCGTCCTGGCCGTCATCCGCCGGACGCGCCGGGGGGAGAGCCCCTTCGCCGCCGACAAGATGCACCTGCACCACCGGTTGCTCGAGATCGGGCATTCCCAGCGCAGGGCGGTTCTGCTGATCTACCTGTGGGCGGGGATGTTGGCGTTCGGTGCCGTCGCGGTCACTCTCTTCGACACCAGCGCCGTGTTCTGGACGATGTGCGCAGGCTTGGTGGTCGCGGCTCTCATCTCACTTGTTCCCCGGCTGAGACGGCAACGCGAGAGCACCACCACCTAGGCTGTTTCCCGGATCGCTCGGGCCGTCGAGGCCATCTCCGGCGCGACACGGCCGGGGCGACGAGTCGATCGACAGTCGGGCACGGTGATCAGGGAGCGACGGGATGAACTCAGTGGAGGGCGGCACGACGCCCGACGCGGTGAACAGCGAGGCGGACGACGAGGCCGCCCGCGCCGAGGCCCGCGCGGTCCACGCGAAGTCGATCTACCTGCTCGCCGACGCGATTCTGCGCTGGGGCCTACGGCTGACATTGCCGTTGGCTCTGGTCACGATCGGCGTCGCCACGCTGACCGCCGGCGAATTAGGACTCGTGGGTTCCGGATTCGGGGTGGTGTTGGGTTTCGGCTCGTCCCTGGTGACGATCACGATGATGCGGGTGGCGGCGACGCGCCCGCCCAGCGCTCTCATGGGGCTGGCATTGGGCGGTTACGCAGTGAAGATGACCGTGTTGCTGGTGGTCATGCTGCTGTTGAAGGACGTGGACAGTTTCAGCAGACCCGCGTTGGCGTTCGGCATGTTGGTGGTCGTGGTCGCGTGGGCGGTGGCCGAAGTCGTGGCGTTCAAGACGACGCGGACCCCGACGATCGTCGTCCCTCGAACGGCCCAGCATTCCCCGGACGAATGAGCGTGGCTCCCCGGTTGAGCGATCAAGAAGTACGCCCGTACGGCTGCCTATGACACCCCTGGTATCGTCCGCCACAGGCTTCACCCCTATACATAGGGGATGCCCTGCATGGTGCCGGAACTGTATCCGGTACGTTAAGTCCAGGTTTGTGACGATTCCCCCGGCGGAGTGAACGCCGGCCGGGAGAACTCGGAAGGAGCCCAGTTGGGCGCGCTGGTACTAGCCGCAGGCGACGAATTCACGCCGCCGACGGCGGAAGCTTTCAATCTGCCGCCGATCTTCGGCTGGGTCACCAAACCCATGCTGCTCGCGGTGCTCTCGGTGGTCATCATCCTGGCATTCTTCCTGCTAGGTACCAGGAAGATGAGCGTCGTTCCTGGCAAGGGGCAGTTCCTGGCCGAGTCGCTGTACGATTTCGGGCGTAACAACATTGCCCGTGAACAGATCGGCGCGGCCGACTTCCTCCGTTTCGTGCCGCTGATTCTGAGCCTTTTCACCTTTATCCTGGTGAACAACCTGTTCGGGATTGTTCCCTTCCTGCAGTTCCCGACGATGTCGCACATCGGGTTCCCTCTGGCTCTCTCGGTGCTAGTGGTGTACCCGGTGTATCACTACGCGGGCTTCCGGAAGCACGGATTCGCCGGATACCTCAAGAACCAGCTGGTGCCGCCGGGCGCGCCGAAGTTCGTCTATCTCCTGCTGACCCCGATCGAGTTCTTCACCAAGTTCGTGATGAACCCGATCACGTTGGCGATCCGAGTGTTCGCCGCGATGTTTGCGGGCCACCTGCTCATCATGCTGTTCGGGATCTCGGCCGAGTTCCTGTTGCTGCATGGCGAGGGCCTGCTGAAGGCGATTTCCGCGTTCTCGTTCGCGGGTGCCTTGGCGATGACATTCATCGAGGCTCTCATCATGGTGATCCAGGCGTTCATCTTCGCGTTGTTGTCGGCCAACTACATCGGGGCGGCTTTGTCCGACGAGCACTGAGCCGCCCATAACCGCGGACGACCACGCGAAGGTGACGTCCGTTCGACCCAAGGCAAAACCTCCGTTAACCGAACACGGACGAAGTTGGAAAGGGAATTCACGTGAGCACCATGCTTCTTGCCCAGCAGGCCGCCGAGACCGACATCAACACGGGTCTCGCCGTCATCGGCTACGGCCTCGGTGCCATCGGTGGTGGTATCGGCGTCGGCATGATCTTCTCCTCGGTCATCAGCGGCACCGCCCGTCAGCCCGAGGCCCAGGGCAAGCTGATGAACATCGGCTTCACCACGTTCGCCTTGGTCGAGGTGCTGGCACTGCTCGGGTTCGTGCTCTTCTTCCTCGCCTGACGGCTCCTCCACCGACTGCTTGAATAACCAGACGAAGTGGAGACGGCGATGATTCTGGCGCAGGAAGAGTACAACCCCGTTCTTCCTCACACCTCCGAGATCATCATCGGTCTTATCGCTTTCCTTCTCCTGCTGTTCGTCATGACGAAGTTCGTCAAACCGCGCTTCGAGAAGCTGTATGAGGAGCGGGCAGCCAAGATCGAAGGCGGTATCGAGAAGGCCGAGAAGGCTCAGGCGGAGGCCGAGCAGGCGCTGGCGCAGTACAAGGCGCAGCTCGCCGAGGCTCGCAGCGAGGCGGCCAAGATCCGCGATGACGCGCGGGCCGAGGCCGAACAGATCAAGGAAGAGCTGCGGGCGCAGGCCGAAGAAGAGGCCCGGCGCATCGTCACGCAGGGTGAGGCGCAGTTGCAGGCCCAGCGGGCTCAGTTGGTGGCCGAACTTCGAGAGGATCTCGGACGTAACGCCGTTCTGCTGGCAGGGCGGATCGTCGGTGAGTCGCTCGAGGACGAGGCGCGCCGCCGGGGCACCGTCGATCGGTTCCTGGACGAGCTGGAGGCCAGCGGCTCTGTCAACGGTGCGGCCGGAGCAAGGAAGTAGGGCCTAGATGACGCTGCATGCTGCGAGCCGCGAGGCTCTGAGCTTCGCCAAGAGCCGCCTCGACGACGTGCTCGGCGACGCGGGCGCCGATCCGTCGGCTGTCGGGGAAGATCTGCTCTCCGTGGTGGGCCTGCTCACCAGGGAGATCGGGTTGCGTCGGGCCGTTTCTGACGGCTCGTCGGACCCCGAGGCCCGCAAGCAGCTGGTCGCGACTCTGCTGCGGGACAAGCTCTCGGGGCCCGCGTTGTCGGTGCTGGAAGCCGTGGCGGGCGGCCGTTGGTCGAGCCCGCGCGAGTTGGTGGACGGCCTCGAGCACCTCGGTTTCTCCGCACTGCTCGCCGGTGCGGAGAAGGAGGGCAAGCTGGACGCCGTCGAGGACCAATTGTTCCAGTTCGCCCGTATCCTGGAGAACAAGCCGGAGCTGGAGAGGGCGCTGTCCGACCGGACAGCGCCCGCCGAGGCGAAACGTGGTCTCGTCCGTCAGCTCATCGAGGACAAGGTCGACCCGACCACCAGGATGCTGGTCGAGCAGGTCGTGCTTCGCCCACGCGGTCGCAGCGTGGCCCACGGCGTCGACCGGTTGGTGGAGCTGGCCGCCGGGCGTAAGGATCGTGTGGTGGCTTACGTCACCAGTGCCATCGAGCTGACGGCCGAGCAGCGGGAGCGGCTGACGAACCAGCTCGGCACGCTCTATGAGCAGCCGATCGCGTTGCACGTCGCCGTCGATCGTTTGCTCGGCTCGGGATTGGTGATCCGGGTCGGCGACGAGGTGATCGACGGCAGTGCCGCCGGCAGGCTGGAAGCTCTGCGCAGGCAATTGGCCGGGTGAGCGAGCCGGCGACATGACACATACTTTGCACACGGGCAAGAACGAAGTGAGAGCGGGAACGACATGGCGGAGCTGACGATCTCCTCGGATGAGATCGCCAACGCGATCGAGAACTACGTCTCGAGTTATTCCCCGGACGTGAGCCGGGAAGAGGTCGGCGTCGTCGTCGACACCGGCGACGGTGTGGCCCACGTCGAGGGCCTGCCGGGCACCATGGCCAACGAACTGCTGGAGTTCCCCGGCGGGATTCTCGGCGTCGCGCAGAACCTGGAACCGCGCCAGATCGGTGTCGTCATCCTCGGTGACTTCGAGTCGATCGAGGAAGGCCAGGAAGTCAAGCGCACCGGTCAGATCCTCTCGATCCCGGTCGGCGAGAACTTCCTCGGCCGCGTCATCGACCCGCTCGGCAAACCGATCGACGGACTCGGCGACATCGAGGCGACCGAGCGTCGTGCCTTGGAGCTCCAGGCCGCGTCCGTGGTGGAGCGGCAGCCGGTGTCGGAGCCGCTGCAGACCGGTATCACGGCGATCGACGCCATGACCCCGATCGGCCGCGGACAGCGCCAGCTGATCATCGGTGACCGCAAGACCGGTAAGACCGCGGTCTGCATCGACACGATCATCAACCAGAAGGCCAACTGGGAGAGCGGCGACCCGAAGAAGCAGGTTCGCTGCATCTACGTCGCGGTCGGTCAGAAGGGCTCCACGATCGCCTCGGTGCGTAAGTCGCTGGAGGACGCGGGTGCGATGGAGTACACGACCATCGTCGCCGCTCCCGCCTCCGACTCCGCGGGCTTCAAGTGGCTGGCCCCGTACTCGGGCTCCGCGCTCGGCCAGCACTGGATGTACCAGGGCAAGCACGTGCTGATCGTGTTCGATGACCTCACCAAGCAGGCTGAGGCGTACCGCGCGATCTCGCTGTTGCTGCGTCGTCCGCCGGGCCGTGAGGCGTTCCCCGGTGACGTCTTCTACTTGCACTCGCGTCTGCTGGAGCGCTGCGCGAAGCTGTCGGACGAACTGGGTGGCGGTTCGCTCACGGGCCTGCCCGTCATCGAGACCAAGGCCAACGACATCTCGGCCTACATCCCCACGAACGTCATCTCGATTACCGACGGGCAGTGTTTCTTCCAGTCCGACCTCTTCAACTCGGGTCAGCGCCCTGCGGTCGACGTGACCACGTCGGTGTCGCGAGTCGGTGGTGACGCCCAGATCAAGGCGATGAAGAAGGTCTCGGGTTCATTGCGGATCGACCTGTCGCAGTACGAGGAGCTGAAGGCGTTCGCGGCCTTCGCCTCGGACCTCGACGCCGCGTCGAAGGCCCAACTGGACCGCGGTGCCCGGCTGTACGAGCTGCTCAAGCAGCCGCAGTACTCGCCGGTGCCGGTCGAGCAGCAGGTCGTCACGGTCTTCCTTGGCTCGAACGGTCACTTCGACGACGTGCCGATCGAAGACACGGCTCGGTTCAACAACGAGCTGCTGGAGACGATCCGGCATCGGCACGACGACATCCTCGCCGAGATCCGCGACAAGGGTCACTGGACCGACGAGCTCGCCGAGCGGGTCATCGAGGTGACGAAGGAGTTCAAGAAGGGCTTCACCACCTCCGAGGGCAAGTCGCTGGTCGGCGACGAGTCCGTCGATCCCATGGACGCGGAGAAGGTCGGCCAGGAATCTGTGAAGGTGCACCGTCCCGCGGCTGCGAAGAAGTAGGGCGCGAATATGACCGCTCAGCTTCGTGAGCTCCGGCAGAAGGTCCGGGCAACCAAGTCGATCGGGAAGATCACTAAGGCGATGGAGCTCATCGCCACCTCGCGCATCAGCAAGGCGCAGGCGAGGGTCGAGGCGTCCCGGCCGTACGCGTCGGAGATCACCAACGTGCTCTCCGCCCTGGCGGGGGCCAGCACCAATCTCGACCACCCCTTGCTGGTCGAACGGCCGAACCCCAAGAGGGTCGCCGTGTTGGTGGTGACCAGTGACAAGGGCCTCGTCGGCGGTTACAACGCCAACGCGCTGCGAGCGACCGAGGAACTGCTTGCCCTGCTCCGCGAGCAGGGCAAGGATCCCCAGCTCTACGTGATCGGCGGTAAGGGCGTGAACTACTACAAGTTCCGTGACCGCGAGATCGCGGGCAGCTGGACCGGGTTCTCGCAGCAGCCGCGTTACGAGAACGCCGCCGAGGTGGGGGAGACCCTGGTGAGCGCGTTCGTCGCCGGTGCGGACGACGAGGGTGCGAACGCGGGCGCCGACGGTGTGCTCGGCGTGGACGAACTCCACATTGTGTACACCGAGTTCCGCTCGATGCTCACGCAGACGCCGGTCGCTCGCCGCATCGCCCCGCTGGAGGTCGAGTACACCGAGGAGGCCCCCACGGCCATTCCTCCGGCGTACGAGTTCGAGCCGAGTGCCGAGCAGTTGCTGGGTGCACTGTTGCCTAAGTACATCAACACGCGGATCTATGCGGCGTTGTTGGAGTCGGCGGCGTCCGAGCTGGCGGCACAGCGCAACGCCATGAAGTCGGCGTCGGACAACGCCCAGGAGCTGGTCGAGACCTACACCCGACTGGCGAACCAGGCCCGCCAGGCCCAGATCACCCAGGAGATCAGCGAAATCGTCGGTGGGGCTGACGCGCTCGCCGCCACAGGAAGTGATGTGTAAGCCATGACTGCCGTGCAAGACACAGCAACCGCGGCCAAGGGGCGGATCGTCTCCGTGACCGGGCCGGTCGTCGATGTCGAGTTTCCCCGCGGCGCGGTGCCCGAGCTGAACAACGCCCTCAAGGTGGAGGTCGAGTTCGAGGAGCTGCGCAAGACGGTCACGTTGGAGGTGGCGCAGCACCTCGGTGACAACCTCGTGCGCACCATTTCGCTCCAGCCGCAGGACGGTCTGGTGCGGGGTGCCGAGGTCACCGACACCGGCGCGCCGATCTCGGTCCCGGTCGGTGACAAGGTGAAGGGTCACGTCTACAACGCGCTCGGCGAGTGCCTGGACGAGCCCGGCTACGGTGCCGACCTGGAGCGTTGGTCCATTCACCGTAAGCCGCCGGCGTTCGACCAGCTCGAGGGTAAGACCGAGATGCTGGAGACCGGTCTGAAGGTGATCGACCTGCTCACCCCGTACGTGCAGGGTGGCAAGATCGGTCTGTTCGGTGGTGCCGGTGTGGGCAAGACGGTGCTCATCAAGGAGATGATCACCCGTGTCGCCAAGAACTTCGGTGGTACCTCGGTTTTCGCCGGTGTCGGCGAGCGTACCCGTGAGGGCACGGACCTCTTCCTGGAGATGAGCGAGGACGGCGTCATCAACGACACCGCGCTCGTGTTCGGGCAGATGGACGAGCCGCCGGGCACCCGTATGCGGGTGGCGCTGTCCGCTCTGACGATGGCGGAGTACTTCCGCGACGTGCAGAACCAGGACGTGCTGCTGTTCATCGACAACATCTTCCGGTTCACCCAGGCCGGTTCCGAGGTGTCGACCCTGCTGGGCCGGATGCCGTCGGCCG
>JAJYTH010000092.1 GCA_021793175.1 Actinomycetes bacterium | reverse complement strand
CGGAAATTTTTCGGCCAAAAGGTGCTGTAGGCGGTAATTGATTGCCCATCGGCACACATAGCCACTAACTTGACGACGGGGTTGCCTAGATGCACGGGACAGGGGGTGTGCATCTCGGCAACCACATCTTCGACTTCGGCCACCACTTCCCGGCCACTGCTTCGCCGATCCCTCCGTGCCGCCGACGGCTATCGCGGCGGCAGCGGCATCAACCGACACCGACCGGCCATCAGTCGACATCAGCCAACGTCAGCAGGCACCGGCAGGCATCAGCGGGCATCAGCGCTGCACCGGTGGGCGCCCACTTTCGTCCGGGCTCAGACCCAGCATGTCCAACAGGCGCGCACAGTCCTCCGCTCCGGCCGCGCCGTGTGCCACGGCGAGTCGGGCCCTGCGTACCTGATCGTCCGAAATCCGCGGAGCCTCCTGGCCAGCTCGCTGCGTGGGCACGCCCCCATATCGAACACCGTGCCCTTCTCCCTCGTATCGAAGGAGGAACTGCCGTACCTCAACCGACCCGTTCATGGCTCCTCCAAGGCTCGAAGTTGTGGCCGCGAGGCTAGCGACGTGCACGAATAACCCGCAGCCCCCCGGAGAGTGAACTAAAGAACACGGAGAGTGCACAGAAACCCCCACCCGAGGGCTGTGGGAGGTGAACATCACACGTCGACCAGGTAACGGGCAGGAGGGCTTTTTCGCTTCAGCACTCGCGATCGCGCGGAGTGTCGTGTAACAATCGAGGTGCTGACACACCCCCGGTCAGCGCCTGTGGAGATCCCCTCCGGCCCCCGCGTTCCTCCCCCTGGCGCGGGGGCCTTCTCCATCTCTGTAGTCGCTACACCCTCGCAGTCGTTACACGGCTTCGCCCGGAGCATCGGGCTACCCCATCCGGACGGTCGGGCGCCCTTCCGTCGAACCGGAGATCGCCCACGCACGAGGGGCCGGCGCTGTGCGTCGAACCACAGGCAAGCGATCTTCGAGACACAACCGTTATCGTGTGGCCGTGCCTCTTCCCTCATTCGGACGCAATCGAAGCGCCAACAAGGCCGCGGGCCCCACACGTCGTCGTGGCCGGTCCGCGCCCGCAGTCGACGAATCGGTCGGCGAAGATCCCGAGCTCTCCAGCTACCTGGCGGCACTCGCCCCCGAAAACGACGTCGAAAGCACCGGCTCCGAGCGGCGGTTCGGGGAAGCGCAGGTGTACCAGCTGCGGCTGAGCCACGTGGCCGGACAGCAACTCAAGGACCTCGCCACCGAACTCGGGACCTCACCCCAGGCCCTAGCCCAGGAATGGGTGCTGGAACGCCTGGCACGCGAAACCAGCGACCGTTCGCAGGAGTCGACACGGCAGGTGGCTCCGGCGATGTCGGCTTCCTCGGCGGCTCCCACCGCTCCGGCGGAGCCGCAGTCGCTGACACCCGAGCCCTGGCCTTCCGACGAACCCGGCGAATCCGCCACCGAGGAACTTTTCCTGGTGGAACACCAGTGGCCGGAAGACTCGATGCCCGGCCCGGCCCGCTGATCACCATCCGTCCACAGGTCTGAAAAAAGAAGCGAGCCCCCGGCGCTTACGACCGCCGGGGGCTCGACCTCTTTCAGTGAGACTTATCCGTCAGAGAGCACGAACCCTCTGAGCCTGGGGGCCCTTCTGGCCCTGCCCCACCTCGAACTCGACACGCTGGTTCTCCTCCAGCGTGCGGAAGCCACGGCCCTCGATCTCCGAGTAGTGGACGAACACGTCGCCCTCGCCACCGTCCTGGGCGATGAAGCCGAAGCCCTTCTCGGCGTTGAACCACTTCACAGTGCCTTGCGCCACCGTTGTACTCCTCGTTGCTGTTCCGCGTGGACGTCGCCGAAGCGATGTCCTGGCCGTCCCGGGCGGTTCCAACGAGACGAGCACGTAAGCGTGTTCGGCTAACGGCTCGCGTCAGAAGTTCCGCGAGTGTGAAGCCACTAACACGCAAAACGACGGCCGCTATGAAGCCTACCGGCATTCGTCGGATTGCAAACCCCCTCATGGGGGTGTTGGCCCGTCCGGGCGGATCACCGCCCGAGGGGTTACGCCGCCGCTCGCCCTTGGTGATCACGCTCAGTACCGCTTTTCGAGTCTGTCACCCCACAGCGGGGAACACGGAGGGGCACCAAAAACGTCATCAATACGAGTGGCCACTCTCGAATGTGTGAGTGTGATCACTTTCCTCCGGGGGCAACGAACACATATCCCGGTACGTCAGCCAGGTGAGGTGGGGAAGGGGCACAACCTTGAAAGATTCGACGTCGGCAGTCGGCAGAAGACCGATCGCGATTCTTGCTGCCGTTCTGACAGTCATCCTCGGCCTAGCCGCATGTACCAGCTCGGGAAGCGACGGCAACAGCGCGCAGGGGGCCCAAGGCGCTGGCGCCGACTCGTCCGCTGAAGTCGTTCTCGCACCGCAAGCCGGGGCGGACGACGTCGCCCCGCGCGACCCGATATCGGTGACGGTCTCCGGTGGCACCATCGAAGAAGTCGAACTCACCAACTCCGAGGGCAAGTCGGTCAAGGGCGAGTTGTCGGAGGACAAGACGACGTGGAAGGTCGCCGAGCCACTCGGCTACGGCAAAACCTACACGTGGTCCGGTAGCGCCGTGGGCGGTGACGGCGAGACGGTGCCGATCGAAGGTTCGTTCACCACGGTCACTCCGAGCGCCACGAACAACGTGAAGTCGAATGTCGGCGACGACAAGACCTACGGCATCGCCATGCCCGTGTCCCTCACGTTCGACGCCCCGGTGCAGGACAAGGCTGCTGTCGAGAAGGCCCTGAACATCGAGACGACTCCTGAGACCGAGGG
Organism: Actinomycetes bacterium; assembly: GCA_021793175.1. GTDB lineage: Bacteria > Actinomycetota > Actinomycetes > Mycobacteriales > Pseudonocardiaceae > Saccharomonospora. The sequence goes on along the minus strand of JAJYTH010000092.1, from coordinate 10,680 downwards.
GGCGTGGGCGTGGCTGGAGAACGACACGTCCGTGCACTGGCGGCCGAAGGAGTACTGGAAGCCGGGTACCGAGGTGAAGGTTCGCGCCGACCTGTACGGCGTGCCCATGGGTGGTGGCGTCTACGGCGCCAACGACCTCGAGGTGGCCTTCACGATCGGACGTGCCCAGATCGTGAAGGCCGACACCCAGGAACACCGCATGGTGGTCTATCGCGACGGCGAGAAGGTGGGCGAGTACCCGGCGAGCTTCGGCCTCGAATCCGACCCGGGTCGAGTCACCCGTAGCGGCATCCATGTCGTGATGAGCAAGCACCCCACGTACTTCATGAACAACCCCGGCTACGGCTACGAGGACTTCGAGGTGCAGTGGGCGGTACGCGTCTCCAACAACGGCGAGTTCGTCCACTCCGCGCCGTGGTCGGTGGGCGACCAGGGCAGACGCAACGTCTCCCACGGCTGCATCAACCTGGCGCCGGATAACGCCAAGGAGTTCTACGACAGCACGATGATCGGCGACCCGATGGAGATCACGGGTAGCTCGGAGGAACTCGGGCCGCAGGACGGCATGTACTACGACTGGACCTACTCCTGGGAAGAGTGGACGTCCCTGTCGGCTCTCGACAGCTGAGCCGACGGCCAACGATGTTCGCCCGATGTGGCGGTGGCCGCTTTGTGGGCCACCGCCACACGTCGGTGTCCGGGCCGGTCGTTAGCGTGGGATTGTGAGCAGAACCGCACAGAACTGGCCGCCCGTCGAGGTGGACCCGCCGAAACCACATCCTGACGCGCCTTCGGCCGGCACCACCTTGGACCCGCACTTCGGCCAATGCTTCGGCTGCGGTGACGAGGTCGAGTCGGGCCTGCGTCTCCGGTCGACCGTGGAGGACGACAACGTCGTGGTGACGACGTTCACCGTCACCAAGGCCCACCAGGGTTCTCCGGGGATCGCACACGGTGGACTGCTGTCGTGCGCGTTCGACGAGGCGCTGGGTGCCACCGTGGGGAACCTGCTCAAAGCGCCTGTCGTGACCGCACGGTTGGAGACCGACTACCGGAAACCCGTGCCCGTGGACACGACCGTCTACATCACGAGCAGGGTCGACGGTGTGGCGGGCCGCAAGGTCTACGTCAGTGGCGAGGGCAGGATCGGCGCGCCCGACGGTCCACTGGCCGTCGAGGGCCGGGGGTTGTTCGTCACCGTGGGTGTAGAGCACTTCATCAAGCACGGCGACGTGGCGCAGCTCCAGAAACTGGGTGAGCGTTACGCGGACTGGAACATCGGCCCCTGATGTTCTTCACCGTCCTCAGCGTTCTGATCGCGGTCGTCCACCTGTATCTGTGGAAGCGGTTGGTGGCTGACACGACTCCGCCGAAGAGCCGCTCCCGCAAGGTGGGCACGGTGGTGCTCGCGATCCTCGTGACGCTGATGATGGCGGCACTGTCTCTGGGGACGAGCGTCTCTCCGGACATCGCCCGGTGGTTCGCCTGGCCTGGTTATCTGTGGCTGGCGGTGTTCTTCTACCTGTTGCTGGCCCTGCTCGTGCTGGAGCTGCCTCGGCTGGTGCTGCGGCGGTGGCTGCGGGGCGGGCGCGGTGAGGGCGAAGAGCGCCGAGCACTCGAAAAGCGCGGTGCCTCCGAAAAGCAAGGTGCCTCCGTGGACGGGGCGAACGGCGAGCCGGGCGGCCCCGCTGTCGACACCGCCGTCGATACCCGGCCGACCTCGAACCCCGAATCGAACACCGAATCGGCCACCGGGGTGTCTCGAAGGCTGGTGTTGGCCCGAGGGTCGGCTCTGGTCGCGAGCGTGGTGGCGGTGGGGTTGACCGGCTACGGCGTGAGTGTGGCCATGGGCCCTCCGACCGTCACCCGGGTGCCGATCACGCTGCGCCGCCTGGATCCGCGTGTCGAGGGCTTCCGCATCGCGCTCATCAGCGACGTCCATCTCGGGCCGATCATCGGCCGGTCGTTCACGCAGCGCATCGTCGACCTGGTCAACGCCGAACGAGTGGACGCGGTCGCCATCGCGGGCGATTTGGTGGACGGTGACGTCGCCGACCTCGCCGACGCCGCCGCCCCACTCGCGGAACTGCGCAGCACCCACGGCACCTACTACGTCACTGGCAACCACGAGTACTACGTCGGCTATCGGCAGTGGATCGAGCACCTGCCCACGCTGGGCGTCCGGCCGTTGCGCAACGAGCGGGTGGAGATCCACCACAACGACGGCGTGTTCGACCTCGCGGGCATCAACGACGCCACCGGGTACCAATGGCAGGACCCGGGAGACGTCGGCGCGGCCCTCGCCGGCCGTGATCCCGAACGCGCCGTCGTGTTGCTCGCCCACCAACCCGTGGACTTCGACGACGCCGTCGCCCACGACGTGGACCTGCTACTGGCCGGGCACACCCACGGCGGGCAACTGAGGCCCTTCGACGTGGCCGTGCGCTGGCAGCAGGGCGTGGTAGCCGGGCTCTACCGACGCGAGAACACGAAGATGTACGTCACTCGCGGCGCGGGTTTCTGGGGCCCGCCCGTGCGGGTGGGCGCTCCTCCCGACATCACGGTCGTCGAACTGCGCCGGGAGCAAGCGCCTCACCTCAGGTGAGCGTGCGGGGTCGGATCGCGTTGGCCCGATCCACCAACGCGATCCGGCTCTGCGAATCACCGGCCAGGCGAGCGAGCGCGCGGTAGCAGTCCTCCAGGCCGAACCGCAGATCCCGCTCGGCCAGGGCGCAGCCGAGGATCTTGGTGTCCGGCCGGGGCGGCTGCCCCGAACGCAGCCAGTCGAATGCCGCCTCCAACACCTCCGCCTTCAGCCGGGTCTTGCGTGCAACGTCCAGGGAGAGCCGGTCGACCTGTTCGGCGGCCTGCAGCAGGTCCGCCTCGGTCACCTGGTTCATGCTCTCGACGAACCGAGTCTTGATCTTGACTGCGGCTATCTGCGCCGCCACGTGGTGCGTGGACGAGGCGGGGACCGACTCCAGCACCTCGATAGCGCTCTGCCGACCGCCCTGGGCCAGGTACACGCGGGCGAGCCCGAACGCCGCACTGACGTAGGAGCGGTCGGTGCGCCACACCAGCTCGTACAGGCGCGCGGCCTTGAAGTAGTCGCCCACGGCCTCGGCGCTCACCGCCAGCGCGAGCTTGGGGGCGATCTCGCCCGGCAGTTCGTCGTACACCTCGTCGAACGCCACGTGGGCCACCCTGGCCCGGCCGCCCGCGAGCTCGATCAGCCCCTTGTACCAGTCCACCCGCCAGTCGTGCGGGAAACCCGACTTGATCGCCAGGTACTGCGCCGCCTGCAACTGCCGGTTCGCTTCCGCCAACTCGCCGAGCTCGATCCGGGCCCGGACGATGCGCAACCGGACCTCGATGGACTCGCGGGGCGCATTCGCCAACGCCCTGATGGCCGTCTGCGGCCCCGCCGACACCAACGTGGCCAACACACCCGCACCCGGGTCGTCGGTGTCCACCTGCGGAATCGGCAGGCCGGCGACGACCTCGTTCGGGTCCGGCAGCGGCACCTGACCACCACGCTCCGGTACCACCAGGTCGACGCCGAAGGTGTTGGTCTCCGGCCCGAACACCGTGGACGCCCCCGGCCTGGGCTTGCCCGTACCGAGCGCCATGATCTCGCGCAGTACACCCGTGAGCTGGTCGGCCATGTCCTCAGCCGAGATGAACCGCCGGTCCGGGTCGACGTGGGTGGACTTGCGCAGGAACCGGTAGTAGCTGTCGAACAGCTTGAACAGCGGGACCTCGTCCCTGCTAGGCAGGGTGGTCTTGTACTTGCTGGTGTAGCCGGTGAACTCGAAGCTCAGCACCGCCAACGTGCGCCCGACCGTGAACAGGTCCGAGGCCACCGACGCGCCGTGGGTCGGCAGTTCCGGGGCGCTGTAGCCGCTGGTGAAGAACAGCGGGCTCTCGTAGTCGTCCATGCGGCGCACTGCGCCGAGGTCGATGAGCTTGAGCTGCTCGTGCGTCTGGATGACGTTGTCGGGCTTCAGGTCGCAGTACAGCAGGCCCTGGTTGTGCAGGTATCCCAGCGCAGGAAGGATCTCCAGCCCGTAGGCGATGACCTGCCCGATCGGCAGGGGCTCCGCGCGCCCGCTGGCCCGGTGGTGGGCCAGCGCCAACTGACGCAGCGACTGTCCGCCCACGTACTCCATGACGATGTAGCCGACGGAGTTGCCGGTGTCGGGGTCGGGGTGCTCGACGAAGTTGTAGATCTTGACGATGTTTGGGTGCTCGACCTCGGCGAGGAACTTCATCTCGTTCATCGCGGCGGTCACGGCGGTGGCGTCACCGGTGTTGATGAGGCCCTTGAGCACCACCCAACGGCCACTGACGTTGTGGTCCTTGGCGAGGTAGATCCAGCCGAGACCGCCGTAGGCGAGCGCACCCAGCACCTCGTACTGCCCACCGACTATCTCTTGTGGACGCAGTTTCGGCAGGAACGAGTAAGGCGTGCCGCACTTGTGGCACGTCCCTTCCGGGTTGCCGGGCTGTCCGTCCTTGCTGCGGCCGACCTTGGCCCTGCAGTTACCGCAGTACCGCTTCTCCTCGGCGACGACGGGGTCGTCCAACACCGCCTCGGCCGGGTCGCGGTACGGCACCTGCGGCACCTCGACCAGGCCCGCGCCGAGCCGTCCGCGCCGCGACTTGCGTGACGACGTCCGGCGTGGCCTGCCCGGGTAACTACCCGTTCCCGTGCCGGTGCCTGTACCGGTTCCGGTGCCGGTCCCCGTCCCTGTACCCGTGCCGGTACCCGTGCCCGTGCCCGTGCCCGGGGAGAACGATCCGCTGGTGCTGGGCGGCAGCACGCTCTCGGTGCCCGGGTCGGGCAACTCCTGCGGGCCACTGGACTCGGCGGGCCGTGCCGGGGGCCTGATGAACGTCGTCGCGGGAGCCTTACCCGCCAGCACGCTCGTGGGCAACGGTTCCTGCGCCGGTTCCTGCGCTACCGGCCGCGGGGCCGGGCGGACGACCTGAGTATGTTCCGGCACGTCGGCTTCGCCGGGCCGGGCCTGCGGGGGTTGCGCCTGCGGCCGGGCATGGTGCGGCTGTGACGGCGGGTTCCCCTGCTGCTGGGCCCCTGTGCCCGGGTCCGGCTGCCCGCTCGGACCGGCACTCTCGTCGGGCACCGCATGCCGAGGGCTGCGTGGCTCATCCGACACTGCTACCTCCGAAGGGTCTCACCGGTACTCGGGTTCGGGTGGCGAGGCAGGACCGAGGTCCTCCCGCAGCCACCGGTCGTAGCTTCCCTGCCACGCACCGCCGCGCACATCCTCCAGCACGGAGTTCACGAACCGAACCATGTCCTCGTTCTCTTTGGGGATGCCGATGCCGTAGTACTCCTCGGTGAACGGCTCCCCGACGATCTTGGTGCCCGGCCGGTCCTGCGCCCGCATGCCCGCGAGGATGGTGTCGTCTGTGGACACCGCCTCCACCTGGCCCTGCTGGAGCAGCACCAGACAGTCGGACCAGTCTTCCACGGCCACCGGGACGGGCCTCGGCTTGCTGGCCGCGATGTTGCGCAACGACGTCGAGTCCTTCGCCGCGCACACCCGTTGGCCACCGAGGTCGGACAGATCGCGGACCATCGAGGCGGCGTCCACCAGGACACGTTGGCCCGCCACGTAGTACACCGTCGAGAAGTTGATGTCCGCAAGCCGCTCGCAGGTGATCGAGAACGTGCGTACGACGATGTCGACCTCGCCGTTTTGCAACACGTCGATGCGCTCGGCCGAAGTGATGGCCTTGAAGCGGACGGCTTCGGGGTCGCCGAACAACGCCTCGGCGATCTTCTTGGTGATGTCGATGTCGAACCCGTTCAACTCGCCGGTCTCGGGATCGGCGAAGCCGAACAGGAAGGTGTTCTGGTCGACCCCGGCGATGAGGTGACCACGGTCTTTGATCTCCGCCATCGTGGAGTCCGCCGGGGTCGAGGAGTCCGGGCGCAGGCTCGCGGTGGGGTCACAGCTCTCGTCGGACTCACCGGCCGCGCCCAGTTCCGGGTCGATCTCCGTTCCGGCGGGCATCGGGCGGTGTGACGAGTCCACGGGCGCGGGGTCGATCGGCTGCGTGGCCCCGGAGCAGGCCGCGAGCAGCACGGCGAGCGAGGACACGAGCAGACCGAGACGTTCGCGGGTTCTCGTCCGAGCCGTCATCAGCGGTACTCCCGCAACCGCTCGCGAACGCCGAGGGTGGCGCCGAGCGCGGCGATCACCGCCAACACGGCGAAGCCGGGGGCCAACAGGGTCAGCGCGCCCGAGGCGGCCGACGTGTCGTCCACGAAGTTCTGGCGGGCCGAGTCGATGGCCGACACCAATTCGTCGTCGAGCTCGGCGAAGACCGTGGCGGGGCTGCGCTCGTCCTCACCGTCGATCGCGAGACGCACGGCCTTCTGGTGCTCGCCACCGTCGTCGAGGTCGCGCACGTTGTCGTGGGCCTCCAACCAGGCGGCCGCGTGGTCGGTGGCCGAGCGAAGTGACGCGGCCGCGGGCCCCTCGGCTTCGGCCAGGGCCTCGCCCAACAGGCCACCGCGGCCGTCCTGGCCCGCGAACCGCTGGAACTGCTCGGTGAAGCTCTCCTCGTACCCTTGGCCGCCGCCCCTGGCGACGAGCGTGAGGGTTTCGTCGGCCCGGGCCTGCAGCGCGGTGATGCGCGCCTGAACCAGTCGGTCGGCCTGTTCGGTTCCGTCCTCGCGGCCGCTTCCCACCAACACGCCTTGGACGATGAGGGCGATCGTCATCCACAGCACCAGCAGTGCCACAGCGCCCGAGGACACCAGCAGGCCGACGTTGAAGACCCGGTTGGTCTTGCGTTGCAGGTAGAGCTGGGCGTAGACGAGGGCGGCGATCAAGCCGAGCAGCAGCGCCGCCGTCAGCCACGGAAAGCTCGTGGCGCTGTCCTGCTCGTCCACCAGCCGATCGGTGTTGATCTCGTACAGCCGTTCGGCGGCGGGCAGGATCTCCGACCGCAGCAGCTCGGACGCCTCGCGCAGGTAGGCGGAGCCCACGGGGAAACCCTGGTGGTCGTTCACCTTCGCCGTGGCCACCAGCTCGGTGTAGACCGGCAGCTTCTGGCTGATGGTGCCGACCTGTTGCTCCGCCTCGGGGATCCCCGCCGAGTCAGAGGCCGCTTTCGCCAGTGCCGCTCCCGCCCTGGCGATGGCGTCCGCGTAGCGGTCACGAAGTTCGTCCGGTTCGGTTCCCGGCATCAGGAACGCGGTCGCCGCGGTGGCGTCAGCGTCGGACAGCGACCGGTACACCTCCTGGGCCGCGGCGGCCAGCGGCTCCCTGTGCTCGATCAGCGCGTCGATGCTGTCATCGCGGTCCTGCATCGCCAGCGTGCCCACCAGGCCTACCAGCAGTGACAACACGACGACTCCGGCGCCGATGAAGGAAAGCCGTCCCGGCGTGGTGGCCGCTGTCCGCGCCATGCCGCGCAGCATCTCCGCCGGAAGGTCGAGCAGACCGGCGAGACCGGATCTCTGTCCCCGTCCTTGTGTCGGTGGTTGCGAGCCGGCGGGCGGCCCGGTCGTCCCGGAACCGTGCCGTGGCACGGTGCTCGTCATGGTGTTCCTCCACCCAGTATTGGCACGCGCATGACCGTATCCGAGACAGGACGGGCGTGAGTGCGGAGTCCGGCAAGTGCGCGCGGATCGTGTTGGTGTCGTGATCGACGCTCGTTCGTCGGTGAGTGGTGTCGCTCCCCTCGACTCTCTCGACTCGGACACCGTGATCATGAGATTCTCGCGCGGTGAGCTACGCGCATTGGGAGATCGTGCCGACCCGGTGGAAGGACAACGACGTCTACGGGCACGTCAACAACGTCGTCCACTACGCGTTCATGGACACCGTGATCAACAACTGGTTGATCGACAAGGGTGGCCTCGACATCCACGAGGGCGAAGTCATCGGGTTGTGCGTGGAGTCGCACTGCAACTACCACGCCTCGGTGTCGTATCCGGAGAAACTGTCGGTCGGCCTTCGGGTCGGTCACCTGGGGCGGTCGAGCGTGCGTTACGAGATCGGCATGCACCGCGAGGATCGCTCTGAGCTCATCGCTCAGGGACACTTCGTGCACGTCTTCGTCGACCGGAGCAGCCGACGTCCCGTGGAGATCACCGGCCCGCTGCGAGAAGCGCTGCAAACCCTGATGGTCAGCTGACGGCGCTTTCGAGGCTCCCCGTATCCTACGACTGGTCGTAGACGTTGGGAGGACCAGTGATCAGTGGGTTCGCCGTCGCCATCGCGATCTGCGCACTCGTGGTCGCGGTGTGGAGCTTCGTGCTCGTCGCCATGAACCGGCCGCCCACGACATCGCTGCTGTACGGGCTCATCGGCGTCGAGGCGCTGCTGCTCGTTCAAGCGGTGATCTCGATCATGCTGCTGATCTCGGGCGAGCACCCGGGCAGCATCGTCACGTTCCTCATCTATCTGCTCGTCGTGTTGCTGGTGCTCCCGTTGGGCACCGTGTGGGCGCTGGCCGAGCGCACCCGGTCGAGCACGGCGGTACTCGGCGTCGCCTGCATCACGGTGCCCGTGCTGATCATGCGGATGTACCAGGTGTGGGAGGGTGCAAGTGTCTGAGCGCGAGCCCGAAACGTCCGCGATCCCCTCCGACGACCCACCCGTCACGGCGAGCGGACCGGGCCGGGTACTGATCGCCGTCTACGCGATTTTCGCGATCGGCGCCACCGCGCGGGCCCTGTCGCAGATCGCGACGCGGTTCGACGAAGCACCCGTGCCCTATGCGCTCTCCGCTCTCGCCGCCGTGGTGTACCTGCTCGCGACCGTGGCATTGGCCAAACGCGGCGTGAAGTGGTGGCGCGTGGCCGTCGCGGCGTGCGCCTTCGAGATGATCGGCGTGCTCGTGATCGGCACTGTCAGCCTCGCCCTCCCCGAGGCGTTCCCCGATGCCACGGTGTGGTCGAACTACGGGATGGGTTATCTGTTCATCCCGCTCGTGCTGCCGGTGTTCGGGCTGCTGTGGTTGCGCCGGACGGCGCCGCGGCGTCGCGGGTAGGCGGATTCCGTCACCAGAACACCGCGACGCCGATGTTGACCAGCGTCAGCCCGGCGATCGTGTAGAGCAGCCCGGGGCCCGCCTGCGGCCTGCGCCAGAGGATGTGGGCCAGCACCAACACGATGACGGCGATGCCCAGTTTCACAGCGATCTTGGTGTTGTCGACCTCGTTGTCCACGAGGCCCGCCGAGGCGATGCCGGTGAGGGCGACTCCGGTGATCACCTGCGCGCCGGCGCCGGACAGCATCACCATCGCGCTGGGCGAGGAGGCCGCCGTCAGCCGCATCACCACACCGGCGACGATGAGCGCCATACCGAGGAGATGCAGAACGACGAGAAGGTCGTAAACGATTTCCATGGCGGCAAGATACTACAAGTGGTAGTAAACGTTAGAGAGGCACCGCGAAGATACCCACCGAGGTGCCCAACGCCGTCAGCAACAACCCACACACCAGCGGCCAGACCAGCGGAAACCTCCCCTGTTGAGGTTTCCGCAACCGCTGGATGCGCGCCTGTACGTGCGTGTCGACGCCCGCGACGGCGAGCGCGCCCATCGGGGTGCCCGTCGACCCGTTGGCGTGGAACCGCTCCAGCGCACGCGCCAACGGCTCCCTGCCGTGCTGACGTGCGGCTTTGTCGTCGGCGCACATCTCGACCAGCAACTCGATGTCGGAACACACCCGCGTCAGCACGCGGCTGCGCGGCAGGAGTCGCCGCAACGCCTGGAACGGCGCCACCACCAGGTCGTGTCGCTCGTAGGCGTGTGCGCGTTCGTGCGCGAGTACGGCGTCCAGTTCCGTTTCACTGAGCAGCTTGCGGGCCCCCGCGCTCACCACGATGCGTGGCCGCCTGCCCGGCACGCAGTAGGCCACCGCCGCCGGGTGGTCAACCACGAGCGCGCCCGAGTTCGGCTGCGCCACCAACTGCAACAGCAATCGGTGCCGCGCCCTGGCCCGCGCCGTGTCCCGCAGGCACAGGAGCTGGTTGACCACCAGCCACACGCCCAGCACCAGGCCCGCGGCCACGGCCGCGAAATGCCAGGCGTCCAGCTCGGTCCACCGCGTGGGCAGGTCGAGCAGCGCGGGCAGAAAGCCCCGGCGGAACGGCGCGAGCCCGAAACCCAACAGCACCCCGACCACCGAGATCACGAAGGTCAGGCCGCTGATCTGCCACAACACCAGAGCCGGCCGCGGGTGAGCATGAGTCCAGCGGCTGCGCAACAACCACACCATCACCAACACTGCGATGGCCCCGGCCGCGGCCTGATGCCCGACGAGGATCACGTCTGCTCACCCTGCGGTTTCACCTGGCGGCCCTGCTGCAACGCTTGCCGCAACGCATCGGCCTCGTCACTGGTCACCGACTTCGCGAAATGCACGAGCGCCGAACCACGGTCGCCGCTGAGCTCCAACGCTTCGAGCATCAACTCCGCGACATACGCCTCACGACCGGCCACCGGCCTGTACAGCCACGCCCGGCCCTCCCGCCTGCGTTGCACAAGACCTTTGCCCACCAGCCGGGTCAGGACCGTCATCACGGTGGTGTAGGCGAGCCCGCGATCACCCAGAGCGGCATGTACCGCGCGCACACTGACGGGTTCGTCGCGCGCCCAGAGCACCTCCATCACCGCGCGCTCCAGTTCTCCGA
>JAJYTH010000091.1 GCA_021793175.1 Actinomycetes bacterium | reverse complement strand
CAGTGGCCGCGAGCGCCTGCTCTTCGGAGAGGCCAGTCATGTCCTGACCGGCTCCTGAGCCGTTCTCGGAGGTCACTTTCCGTCCTCTCAGTTGATCGCGTGTGGTGGTCGCGGGCGCCGCGTGGACGCCGCCACCCGCGAGGCAGTGCGGGCTACCTAATCGCCGAATACGACGTCGACACCCTCAAGGAACACGAAGTCGAGGCCGGAAACCAACGCCACCATGAACACCAGGAAAAACAGCACCACGGTGGTGTAGGTAACCATCTGCTTGCGGGTCGGCCAGATGACCTTGCGCAGCTCGCCCCATACTTCGCGGACGAACCGCACGAAACGCGAGAAGATAGAGCCCTTCTTCACGTCCTTGCGGTTCCGCTTAGGCGTCGGCCCGCCCTTGCCTTCTGGTTTGGCTACCTTTCCCGAAGCCTTCCCCTTCGGCGCTGACCGTTTGGGGTCTCCCCCCTTCCCGGTCCTCGCTCCGGAGTCGGCCTTGGCTGGTGTGCCCGCTCGGTCAGCGGAGGCACGACGTGCGCGCCGAGCCGCGGCGGTATCCGGACGGGAAGGGCGCTTGGCCGCACCCTCCTTGCCCTTCTCCCCGTCCTCGCTCACGAGCTACTCCTCCGCTCCACCTGACACGTCAACGCAGGGGTGACAGGACTCGAACCTGCAACCTGCGGCTTTGGAGGCCGCTGCTCTGCCATTTGAGCTACACCCCTTCGAGCAGTGACCCGCCCGTTGCGAACGTTCTTCACCGACCCCGCAGAGACTGTGGGGCCCGTTCCGTACGTTCCAAGTTCAGCAGTCTACGGCAAGCCCGGTAGCAACTCGCAACCACGCCCTCATTCTGCGCTCCGCGTGTCTTCCCGCGGGCGGAAGGGGAAGAGGGCGCGGAGGGTTCGACGGTGACTCACCGACGCCCGACCGGAGCCCGAACAAGCGCTTGATCAGGGATTTGGCCGGGGCTTAGCAAGGGGTACTGCCCGACACGCCCCGCCACGTGAAAAAATATCGCCATGGCCACATCCGACAGTACCGCCACCAGTCCTCGCCGCCGAGTGTCCGCCCGCATCGCGGGCATCAAGCCCTCCGCGACCCTCGCCGTCGACGCGAAGGCGAAGGCACTCAAGGACGAAGGACGGCCGGTGATCGGCTTCGGCGCGGGACAGCCCGACTTCCCCACCCCTGAATATGTCGTCGAGGCCGCCGCCGCGGCGGTACGCGACCGACGCAACCACGGTTACACGGCAGCGGCGGGGCTTCCGGAGCTGCGCGAGGCCATCGCGGCCAAGACGCTGCGGGACTCCGAGTTCTCGTGCGATGCCTCGCAGGTCCTGGTCACCAACGGGGGCAAGCAGGCCGTCTACTCCGCGTTCGCCACCCTGCTGGACCCGGGCGACGAGGTGTTGCTGCTCGCGCCGTACTGGACCACCTACCCCGAGTCGATCACTCTCGCCGGCGGAGTGCCGGTGCAGGTCACGGCCGACGAGTCCACGGGCTACCGGGTGACCATCGAGCAGCTGGAAGCGGCTCGCACGGAGCGCACGAAGGTACTGCTGTTCAACTCGCCGTCCAACCCCACGGGTGCCGTCTACCCGCGGGACCAGGTGGAGGCCATCGGCAAGTGGGCCGCCGAGCACGACATCTGGGTCGTCACCGACGAGATCTACGAGCACCTGGTCTACGACGGCGTCAAGGCCGAGTCACTGCCCGTGGTGGTCCCGGAAATCGCCGACCGCACACTGATCCTCAACGGTGTCGCCAAGACGTACTCCATGACCGGCTGGCGGGTCGGCTGGATGGTGGGCCCGCAGGACGTCATCAAGGCCGCCACGAGCTACCAGTCCCACCTGTGCGGCAACGTCGCCAACGTCTCGCAACGCGCGGCGCTCGCCGCGGTCTCCGGCCCGATGGACGTGGTGGAGGAGATGCGCGCGGCGTTCGACTCCCGCCGCAAGAAGATCGTCTCGCTGCTGTCGGAGATCCCGAACGTCGAATGCCCCACCCCCGAGGGCGCGTTCTACGCTTATCCGTCGGTGAAGGCGGTGCTGGGCAAGGAGATCCGGGGTGAGCGGCCGACCGACACGCTGCAGCTGGCCGACCTGATCCTGCGTGAGGCGGAGGTCGCCGTGGTGCCGGGCGAGGCGTTCGGCACGCCGGGGTACTTCCGGTTCTCCTACGCCCTGTCCGAGGAGGACCTTGTGGAAGGCGTCACCCGCGTGGCCAACCTGCTGTCCGAAGCCAAGGAGTGAGCTCACGCGGTAGCACCACGGGGAATCCGGCCGAGTAGTTCGGCTTCCCTGCCTCAGCCTCCGGCGGCCGTGATCAGGCCGCCGGAGGCTTTTTCGTTCCGGCCCACTCGGTGGCTCTTTGTTCTATTAGAATTAGAACAATGCTGGTCCGTATTGACCCGTCGTCCCCGGTGCCTCTGTACGAGCAGGTCGCCGCTTCGATCCGCGGTTCGCTCGCACAACGCCGACTGGGAGCGGGCGATCACCTTCCGGCCGCGCGTGAACTGGCGGCGAGCCTGCAGATCAACGTGCACACCGTCCTACGGGCCTACGCCAAGCTCCGGGACGAGGGGCTCATCGAGCTTCGGCGCAGGCGGGGCGCCGTGGTCATCGGCGAAGCGGACGGCCACGCGCGACTGGCCGCACTGGTGAACGACCTGGTCGCCGAGGCGCAACGGGTGGGTATCGGCCCCGACGAGTTGGTCGCCATAGTGAGAGGAAAGTACCCGTGAGAAAAAACGAGCTCCGCGTACTACTAGCCACGCTGGGGGTTCCCGCCGTGGTCTTCGTCGTGGCCGTCCTGCTCCGCAACGCCTGGTCGGAACGGCTGCCGAAGGAGGTGGCGACCCACTGGGGCCCAGGCGGTGTCGACGACAGCACCGATCTCGACACGCTGGCGACGTGGACGCTGCTCATCGGCGCGGTCCTCACGGTGGCGGCCACCGTGCTCATGCTGGTGCTGTCGCGTCGCGGGTACGGTACTCATCGCCAGTACATCCTGTGCGCCACCTTCCTGACGACGTTGCCGATGGGCGTGCTGATCTCGTCCATGGCGGCGACGCTCGACGTCGACTCCTGGCAGGAGGCCAGTGGCGCGGGTACCGTCCTCGCCGTACTCGCGGCGGTGCTCGTGCCGGCGGTGCTCGCAGCGGTACTCATCGCACCGTCCGTTCGCCCGCCGCCGACGTTTCCGGACACTCCTGGAGAAGCCACCGTGGGGTTGGAACCCGGTCAGCGCGCCACGTGGAACAGTGCCGCCACCAACATCGCCCTGGCCGTGGGCTGCATGTTCACACCGCCGCTCGTCGTGTTCCTCATCGGGCTGCTGGTGGGTGACTCACTGCCGTGGAGCGGGTACGCCCTCCCCGTCGCACTCGGCGTGCTCACCACGCTCGGGGTGTCCCGTGTACGAGTGATCGTGGACTCCACCGGTGTCACGATCCGGATGGGCGTGCTGGGGTATCCGACCAAGCACATCCCACTGTTCGACATCGCCTCCGCCGCCACGACGACGACCACGCTGTTCGGCGCGGGCGGGCTCGGCATCCGCACCACCCCGTCCGGCGACACCGTCTACAAAGTCCGTGGCGGTCCGACGCTGGAGCTCACGCTCACCAGCGGGCGCAAGGTCCTCGCCAGCGTCGATCACCCTGATCAGGCGGCGGGTCTGGTGAACGACCTTCTTCGAGAGGCCCTGCGCAAGCGCGACTGACAGAATCCCGAATGGTGAGCAGACGAGCGTGGCCGGCGATCGCGGCCGTGGCGACGCTGGCGGTCGCGTGCGGCCAGAGCGGGGAGCCCGGGACCGACGACACCGTCCGCTACGTGGCGCTCGGCGACTCCTACACCGCCGCACCCGGCGCGGGCGAGCCGGTGGGATCGCCGCCGGGCTGCGGCAGGTCGGACAACAACTATCCACGCCTACTCGCCGATCGACTCGACCCCGAGGCCTTCACGGACTTCTCCTGCGGCGGAGCGACGACCGAACACTTCACCACGCCGCAAAAGACCGCGGACGGGACCAATCCCCCGCAGCTTCACGCGGTGACTTCCGAGGCCACGCTGGTGACCGTGGGCATCGGAGGCAACGATGTGGGTCTCATCGAACTCGCGAACCAGTGTGTCGCCGCCGCAGAGGAAGGCCTGCGCTGCGGCGGCGACATGGTGGACGACAGGATCGAAGCGGTGGCGACCGAGGTCGCCGACGTGCTCGAAGCGATCGAGGCCAAAGCCCCGAAGGCGCGTGTCGTGGTGGTCGGCTACCCGACGATCCTGCCGAACGACCCCACAGCCTGCGACGAGCTGCCGATCGCCCCGGCCGACCTGGCATACCTGCGGGAAGGCCTCGACCTGCTCAACCGCGTACTGAAACAGCAGGCGGACACCCACGGTGCCGAGTTCGCCGACACGGCCACCGACACTGCGGGTCATCACATGTGCGCCGCGGAGAACGCTCGGTGGATCGAAGCCCTGAACTCCACCACGGGAGCCGCACCGCTGCACCCCACGGCACGCGGGGAGCAGGCGATGGCCGAGGCCGTGCTGGGCGTGTTGCGCGGGCAGTGACGACCAGCAGCGACACTGACGACGGACGGACCCGCGCCGCCACGCCTCAGGACAGCCGCACCACGGCCTGCGCCTTGCCCAGTACCGACTTGCCGTCGAACTTGGCCGTGATGTCGATACGCGCCGTGCCGTCGTCGCGCACCTCGCCCACTTTGCCGGTGAACTCCACGAGCGCACCGGTGTCGTCGTCGGGCACCACCACGGGCCGGGTGAACCGCACGCCGTACTCGACCAGCCGGCCGGGGTCGCCCAGCCAGTCCGTCACCAGGCGTCCGCCCAAAGCCATGGTCAACATGCCGTGGGCGATCACCCCGGGCAGGCCCACCTCGGTGGCGAAGCGTTCATTCCAGTGGATGGGGTTGAAGTCGAGTGAGGCACCCGCGTAGCGCACCAGCTGGTCACGGGTGATGTGCACGGACAGCGGTGGCAGCTGATCTCCGACGTTCACGCCTGCTCTCCCCTCACGACGAGTTGCGCCTGAGTGGTGCACACCGGCTCACCCGCCGTCGTCTCGACATCGGCCTGCACGGTGAGGAAGTCGTTGCCCGCGCGGTCGAAGATGTCGACGATCCGCGTGGTGAGCTGCAACTCGTCGCCCGCGTGGACCGGGCGGTGGTGGGTGAACCTCTGATCGCCGTGGACCATGCGCGAATAGTCGAGTCCGAGTTCCGGGTCGGCGACGATCGCGTTGATCGTGGGCAGGTTGACGATCGTGAGGAACGTGGGCGGCGCGATGACATCCGGGTAACCCGCGGCCCTGGCGGCCTCCGGGTCGTAGTACAGCGGGTTGTCGTCGCCGATGGCTTCCGCGAACTCCGCGATCTTGGCGCGGCTGACCTCGTACGTGGTGGTGGGCGGATAGGTACGCCCGACGAAACTCGCATCCAGTGGCACGGCCAGCAGATTACCGGCAGGACCGCACACGACGGCAGGCCGTGGGTGAACCCACCCACGACCTGCCGGTCCGCCGGCCCGATGGCCGAAGCGTCAGTTCAGCGACACACCGTAGGCGTTCAAAGCCTCGGTCAGCGGCTGGAAGTACGAGCTGCCACCGCCCATACCGGACGTGATGCCGAGGCCGACACTGCCGGCGAACAACGCACCGCCGGAGTCACCCGAGTTGACCGAGGCGGAAGTCTGCACCAGCTCGTGCACCGAGCCCTCGGCGTAGTTCACGGTCACATCGGTGGCCTGCACGGTCCCGCAGGTCAGGCCCGTGGTGCTGCCGCTCTTGCAGATCGACTGGCCGACATAGGCGTCGGAGGCCGAGTCGATCTCCTGCACCGAGCCGTCGTAGAGACTCACCGCGCCGGGGGCGCTGCCCGTGTCGTTGCGGATCAGGCCGTAGTCGTCGCCCGGGAAGCTGGCGTCGACGGAGGGTCCGACGTTCCACTCCGACACCGCGCCGGTGCAGTGGCCGGCGTCGACGATGTAGTCCTGACCGCCCGAGTTCACGTTGAAGCCCGCCGAGCAACGGCTACCACCACCGGTGATCGCCTCACCGCCGTAGATCGCCACGTCGAAACCGCCCGCGACGTGGTCGACCCTCACCTGGTCGCCGAACCTCTCCGCCGCGGCGACCAGGTCGGCCACCTCGGCGTCGTCGGCTTCCGCGGCGACGGTCACCACGACCTGGTTGGTCGTGGGATCGGTGGCGATGGCGGTGTCGGCCACCGTGGACAGCGACTCCAGTGCCGCGCGGGCGGCCTGAAGCTCTTCCGCGGTGTGCTCGACGATCTTCGCCGTCAGGCCCGCCTGCTCGACGGCGGCCGCCGCGACCTCGTTCACCACGTTGACCACCGGCTGGCCGGAAGCGTCCAGATAACCGTCCACGGCACGCTCGCCGAGCTTCGCCAGAACGGAGTCCAGCGCCTGCACGTCGCTCGCCTGCGTCCGCAGGATCGTCTCCGCCTCCGCCTGCGTGACTCCGCGTTCCGCGACGAGCGCGGAAACCGCCTCAGCCTGAACGTCGGCCGAGTAGCCCTCGATCCCCGGCCCCGTCACCGCCGATGCCGTCGACGGCACCACGACACCGAACACGAGAGCGCACGCCCCCGCCGCGACCGTCGACTTCATCAACTTCTTCATGTCGTCCTCACTTCCGCAGGGTTGGAAATGGGTCCCTGCCAGAGTGAGGGGAAAAGCACGAAACCGATAGCACCGATCGTTGGGTTTTTTCCAACTACCGAGACAGTACACTCACCGGCGCGCACAACAAAGCCGCCTCCGTACAACGGAGGCGGCTTCGCCGGACTAGGGGCTGAGAGTCAGCGCGTCTCTTTGTGCGGCCGGTGCGTCCCGCAGTTCGGGCAGAACTTCTTCATCTCCAGGCGGTCCGGGTCGTTGCGCCGGTTCTTCCTGGTGATGTAGTTGCGGTGCTTGCAAACCTCGCACGCCAGCGTGATCTTCGGTCGCACGTCGGTGGCAGCCACAACGGCTCCTTACTCTCTCATCGAAACAGCGTAGCGGTGGCCGGACTCGAACCGGCGACGCAGCGATTATGAGCCGCTTGCTCTACCGACTGAGCTACACCGCCTCGTCACAACACCGAGCCCCTTTACGGAATCGAACCGTAGACCTTCTCCTTACCATGGAGACGCTCTGCCGACTGAGCTAAAGGGGCCTGCCCCAACGGGCTGAAAACAAGAATACATCACTGACTCACCCCTTCGGAGCGGGGGTCGGTTTTTCGGAAAACCTCAGGTCAGCAGGGTCAACACGGCCTCCGAGGCGGGATCGATCGAACGGGCGGTCCTGGCCTGCAACCACGCTTCGAGCCGGTCCTCCGACAACGGCCGGGAAATCAGATATCCCTGCGCGACATCGCAGCCCATGGCCTCCAACTGATCCCGTGCGAGGTCTTCCTCGACCCCCTCGGCGACCACCGTGAGCCCCAGGGAATGACCCAGCTCGACGATCGACCGCACCACGGCGAGGTCACCGAGGTCGGTGCCCATGCCGAAGACGAAACTCTTGTCGATCTTGACCTGGTCGACGGGCAACTGCCGCAGATAGGCCAACGACGAGTACCCCGTGCCGAAGTCGTCCACGGCCAGCTCGATACCCAGGTCACTGAGCTTGCGCAGAATCGGCAACGCCCGCTCCGGGTCCTGCATCACGTCCGACTCGGTGAGCTCCAGCGTGAGCAGTTCACCGGGGACACCGAACCGCTCTAGCGACTCCGCCACGCGCGTGGGGAACTCCTCGTCGGCGAGGTTTCGCACGGACAGGTTCACCGCCACCGAGATCCGCAGCCCGTCGTCCAACCAGCGCCGCACCCGGTCCAACGCCGTGTCCAGCACGAACGACGTCAGCACCCCGACCAGGCCCGCGGCCTCGACGGCGGGCACGAACTCGTCGGGATTGACCCGGCCGAACTCGGGATGTTGCCACCGCACGAGCGCCTCGACGCCCAGTACCTGCTTGCCGGGCAACGCCACCTTGGGCTGGTAATGGACCGTGACCTGGCCTTCCTCGATGGCCTGGCGGAACTGCGTGACCATCTGGAACCGGCGCAGGAAGATCTGCCCCATGCTCGGCACGTAGGACTTGATCTCCTCGCCGCCGCGGGTGGCGCGGACCGCCATGTCGGCACGCTGCAACAAGCTGTCCACGTCGACCCGCTCGGCGTTCTCCTCCGCCGTCGTCTGGACGTAGCCCACGACCGAATTGGCTTCGACGGTGAGCCTGTCCACCGGATACGGTGCCGACAACTGCTCCCGCAGCCGTTGGGCGACCTTCTGCGCCCGCTCGGCGTCGCAGTCCGCGAGCAGCACCGCGAACGAAGCCCCTTCGAGCCGAGCCAGCGGCACACCGGCCCCGAGGGTGTCGCGCATGCGCTTTCCCGCCGCCATCAGCATCCGGTCGGCCCACGTGTATCCGAGGGCGTCGCTGACGGTCGAGAAGACATCGAGATCGACCCGCAGCACCACCGAGTTCGAACACTCGCGCAGCGGCTCGGCGGCCACCTGCCGGAAACCGGGCCGGTTGAGCAGCCCGGTCAGCGGATCGTGATAGGCATCGTGCCTCAGCGTCGCCAGCAGCCTGCGGTTGTCCAGGGCGGTGGCCAGGTGGCTCGCCATGGTGCCGAGCAACTGGACGTCGTACTTACCGAACCCGCGCCAGCGCGACAGCCGGTCGTAGGCCTCGACGATGCCGAGGAGCTGGTTCGCGCTGCGCAGCGGCACGACGAGCGCCTCGCTCGCACCCCGCCGAAGTAGCGCGGCCCGGATCTGCGGGTTGGCCTCGGTGATCCGGAGGTGTCGGACGTGCGAACCCGGCAGGTGTAGCAGCGGGTCGCCCGAGCCCAGCTCGGTTTCGTACCCGGTGGCCAGTTCGTCACTGACCACTACGGTGCGCATCGGCTGCTCGGGGTCCAACCTCAGCCGCAACACGATGCGTGCCGCCGCGAGTTGGTCCCGGATACGTTCGGCAATGGTGGTCCACTCGTCGACGTCGATGTCGACGTCCAACTCGTCGATCTTGCTCGCGGGACGCGCCGCGGCCTGCTGCCCCGACCTCCCGACCATGAGACTGACGTCGGTGAGTGCCTCCATGTCGCGCTGTTCACGCAGCAAGTCCGAGTACGCCCAGTAGAGCGCGGCGAGGCCGAGACTGACCGCCAGCACGATAGGCCACGCCTCCGGCGTCTTCGAGATCACCAGATAACCGGTCAGACCCACGGACGCGTTGACGAACCCGACGACGAGGATCCGGCCCGCGAGCCGGATCACGGTGCCCACCCGCATGCGGCGGCGCAGCACACGCACGGCCGCCATGGCCAGCAACGTGCTGGCCAACGGCGCGGTCAACGTTCCGGCGAGCGCGGCGAGCCACGGCATGTTCTCGGCGCCGCCCAGCGTCTGCTTCACCAGTCCCGCGACAGCGAACGCACTGGTGACCTCCAGGAGGAAGGCGCCGGCGTTATAGAGGACGCGGCCGGTGACCCGGCGGGCCAGCAACGTGGTGACACCCGCGACGACGTGCGCGGCGAGCACCACCTCGAACGGCGCTACCAGCAGGCCGATGACGAGGGGTATCTCGGTGAAGGAGATGGTCCACGAGATGCCGCTACGGACGTCGACGTTGACTCCGAGCTGCTCGGCACCGAGGAAGGCCACCGCGAGGAGAGGTCCGATCCACCACAGGTGCACGGAGCCCTGGAAAGGCAGCCAGGCGGACACAGCTCCGGCGGCGACAAGCCCGAATGTGAGAACCGCCACTGTGTAAAGGCGGAACCGGCGCTCGTCCGCGCGCGCCTCAGCCGAGACGGAACCGCCCTCGGACGGCGTCACGGCGGGGTTCGGCATGTCACCCGTCGCCGTACCGGCATCGGCGGAGCCGCCGTGCGTGTCCGGCATGCAACCTCCTTGCGTAACGCGTGTGCGCCCTGGCGGGTCGACCCGCGAACGAGGGGACACTTTACCCCCGGTGGGCTTATCCGCACCGCTTATTGCCGTCATCCGATCAGCGCTGCGTTAACAAACCCCAACTTCAACGTTCACCTGACCGCGAAGCGGGTGAACACCTCGCTTTCTCACTGGTCGCGCGCAGTAGTCGAGCAATAGTGATTTATGACACACTTTGGCGGTTTGCGCGACCCCCTCGTCGCCACACTCTCGCCCCTCGCCGCCGCGACCGCAGCTCGAACCGACGCGGATTCCTCTCCCCCTCGACCCCCTCGCCCCCTCGACACGGCCCCACCGATAACGCGGACACTCTCCGACCCCGACCGAAGGGCGCGGCACTCCCGAATCCCCGACACGCAGCACTCTTTTTCCACGGACCGAAAAAAGACAACGGGAACACGAACGGCGAATCCGGACCTTCCAAGAAACACGCCGCTTCGATCCACCGAAGTCGAAGAACTCGAATCGACTCACGCCGCGGCCGAAGACGTGGTCAAACACCACGGAGGCCGAATAATCGGGCGGGATTGTCCACTACGGACGGAATGCAAAACTCCGACACGAACACTCGTCGTCGTTCTTTCCGAAGAATACGGGAAATGCCGAGCGAGGCAGCTCCACTTCCGACCGTGGACACTTCCATGCCGGGCAGTCGGCACCACCGAGAACAGCGTGACCTCACGATCGCCGAGCCGATTACCCGAGACACGAAAAACACCCGCGCATCCGATGACGCGCGGGTGTTTTTCGAACGCCCGTCGACCTGCTCAGACGTCGGCGTTGCGGCGTTCGCGCAGACGCTTCACCACGAACACCACGAGCGCGACAGCGATGGCGGCGATGACGATGTACTGGAAGATCCCCGCGTACTCGTCGACGACGTGCCAGTTGGCGCCCAGGAAGTAACCCGCCACGACGAAGATCGTGTTCCACAGCAGGCTGCCGAACGTGGTGAGCACCAAGAACACCCAGAACGACATCCGCTCGATGCCCGCGGGAACCGAGATAAAGCTACGCACCAGCGGGACCATGCGGCCGAAGAACACCGCCTTGGTGCCGTGCTTGGCGAACCACCGTTCGGCGTGGTCGAAGTCGGACCCCTTCACCAGCGGCAACATCGTGATGAGCTTGCGAGTGCGCTCCCGGCCGAAGAAGTACCCCACCAGGTACACGATGACCGCACCGATCACCGAACCCGCCGTGGTCCACACCAGCGCCTCCGCGAGACTGAACCGTCCTTGGGCGGCGGTGAAACCCGCGAGCGGCAGGATCAACTCGCTCGGGATGGGCGGGAACAGGTTGTCGAGTCCCACAGCCACAGCCGCACCCGGCCCGCCGAGCTTGTCCATCAGGTCTACCGTCCACCCGGCGAGCCCGCCGAGCGACTCGGTGTCGGACTGAGCTACGAGACTGTTCATGGAAGGGCCTTTCACAATCGCCGGTCCTTTGGTGACCAGAACACTACAAAGTGCTACGACGCGGGCTGGATGGTGGACACCGCCTGGTGACGGGGTTTCCACCGCAGGGAGTCCCGCGGAAAACCTCGGTCACGCAAGGACACGACCTGGTTAGCCCCTGCGGGGGTGTCCTCCCGGGCCGAGCGTATCGCGCGCGTCGAAACGGCCGGAGGCGACCATGCCCCATCCGGGCCACGGCTCTGGTTACAACACCCGGCCCACGAAACACGGTTTAGCGATAACAGCACCGGGCACGTCGGAAGCGATGGAGAAAGCAGGAAAAGGAATGTGAAGAGATAAGGAGCGACCGATGGCGAGCACCGACAGTATCGACGACACCCTGGCCCGGATCGACCAGCTCATCACCGAGGAGAAAGAACTGCGTTCGCAGGCGACGGGAAGCGGACTGAACGCCGACAAGCGGCGGAGGTTAAAGGACCTGCAACAGCGCCTCGACCAGTGCTGGGATCTGTTGCGCAGGCGCCGCGCAGGCGCCGAGTTCGGCGGCGACCCCGACCAAGTGTCGCCGCGCCCGGTGAGCGAAGTCGAGTCATACAGACAGTGACCAGCGAAGACACGGCGGGCGAACGGGTCCGAAGAGTATCTGTTCGACATGCGGGTACTCGAGGGCCGGTTTAGCGTAGGTCGTGACCGCCCCGGCCTGGTCGACGAAGAACGCGAGCAGCGGCGAAGGGGCGCACCGTCGCCAGCGGAGGTGCTTCGTGGACACGCAGCTCGACGTCCGCCCAACCCGTATTCAGGACCCGGCACCCACTCCGGGTAAGCGGGGGCAAGGACTGCTCAATCTGTTCCGCACGACCGATCACAAGATGATCGGCAAAATGTACATGGTCACCTCGATCGGCTTTTTCATAGTCGGCGGGTTGATGGCGTTGCTCATCCGCGCCGAACTCGGCCAACCGGGGATCCATTTCCTCTCGGCGGAGCAGTACAACCAGATGTTCACGCTGCACGGGACGTTGATGCTGTTGCTGTACGCGACGCCCGTGTTGTTCGGATTCGCCAACCTGGTGTTGCCGATCCAGATCGGGGCGCCCGACGTGGCGTTCCCGCGGCTGAACGCGTTGTCGTACTGGCTTTTCCTGCTCGGCGGGCTGACCGTGGTGGCGTCTTTGCTGACCCCCGGTGGCGGAGCCGATTTCGGTTGGACGGCTTACCCTCCGCTGGCGAACCCGGAGTTCTCCCCCGGTATCGGCGGCAACCTGTGGGTCATGGGGCTGATCGTGTCCGGGCTCGGCACCATCCTCGGCGCGGTCAACATGATCACCTCCATCGTGTGCATGCGCGGGCCGGGCATGACGATGTGGCGGATGTCGATCTTCACGTGGAACATCCTGTTCACCAGCATCCTCGTGCTGATCGCGTTCCCCATCCTCACCGCCGCGCTGGTGGGACTGGCCGCCGACCGGCTGGTGGGGGCGCACGTGTTCGACCCCTCCAACGGTGGCGCGATCCTGTACCAGCACATGTTCTGGTTCTTCGGCCACCCCGAGGTCTACATCGTCGCGCTGCCGTTCTTCGGGATCATCACCGAGATCATTCCGGTGTTCAGTCGGAAACCGATCTTCGGCTACCGGCTGATGGTGTTCGCGACGATAGGGATCATGGGCCTGTCCGCGGTCGTGTGGGCGCACCACATGTTCGCCACGGGCGCGGTACTGCTGCCGTTCTTCTCGATGGCGACGTTCCTCATCGCCGTGCCGACCGGGATCAAGTTCTTCAACTGGATCGGCACGATGTGGAAGGGACAGCTGACGTTCGAGTCGCCGATGCTGTGGTCGTTCGGCTTCCTGGTCACCTTCCTGCTCGGCGGGTTGACCGGCATCATCCTCGCGGCGCCGCCGCTGGACTTCCAGGTGCACGACTCGTACTTCGTGGTGGCGCACTTCCACTACGTGCTGTTCGGCACCATCGTGTTCGCGACGTTCGCGGGCATCTACTTCTGGTTCCCGAAGTTCACGGGCCGCATGCTCAACGAACCGCTGGCCAAGCTGCACTTCTGGCTCACGTTCGTCGGTTTCCACGTCACGTTCCTGGTGCAGCACTGGCTGGGCAACGAGGGCATGCC
>JAJYTH010000090.1 GCA_021793175.1 Actinomycetes bacterium | reverse complement strand
ACCCGGACGAGGTGGCGCGCGAGTTCGCCGAGCTGGAGACCATGCCGTCGGCCGTCGCGGAAGTGTTGACCACAGTGGACCAGGTTCGTGACCTGGGCAGGCGGATGGCCGATTCGCGTGCGGTGCTGTTCCTCGGCCGCCACGTCGGGTTCCCTGTGGCGTTGGAGGGCGCGCTGAAACTGAAGGAACTCGCCTACATGCACGCCGAGGGTTTCGCGGCGGGCGAGTTGAAACACGGGCCGATCGCGTTGATCGAGGAAGGGCTTCCCGTGGTGGTGGTCATGCCGTCACCCAAGGGACGCGCCGTGCTGCACTCCAAGATGGTGTCCAACATCAGCGAGATCCAGGCGCGTGGTGCCCGCACCATCGTGATCGCCGAAGAGGGCGACGATCGGGTGCGACCGTTCGCGGACGAGCTCGTCGAAGTGCCGGCCGTGCCGACGTTGCTGCAACCGTTGGTGTCCACGGTGCCGTTGCAGGTGCTGGCCGCCGAGATCGCCCGCACCCGTGGTTACGACGTCGACAAGCCACGAAACCTCGCCAAGTCGGTGACGGTGGAGTAGCGGCACCGTGCGTGGCGTCTGGACCACCGAGCAGGTGCGCGCGGCCGAGGACCGGTTGTTGGCCGTCACGCCCGAGGGAGCGCTGATGCGGCGTGCGGCGTACGGGGTGTCCGTGCGCGCCGCCGAACTCCTGGCCGAACACACCGGCCGGGTCGCGGGCACCCGTGTGGTGCTCGTCGTGGGCGCGGGTAACAACGGGGGAGACGCCCTGTGGGCGGGACATTTCCTGCGTCGTCGTGGGGTCGCGGTGGCGGCGGTGCTGTTGAGACCGGAGAAGGCGCATCCTGCGGGACTCGCGGCACTGCGGCGTGCAGGTGGACGTGTGTATGTGCCCGAGACCGCCGCCGAGGTCCTCGACAGTGCCGATTTGGTGATCGACGGAGTGGTCGGCATCTCCGCGCGGGGACCGTTGCGTCCCGACGCCGCGGCGCTGTTCGACCGTGTGGCAGCACCCGTGCTCGCCGTGGACCTGCCGAGCGGGGTGGACCCCGACACCGGTGCGGTGGACGGGCCCGCCGTACGGGCGACGTGCACGGTGACATTCGGTGCCCACAAGCCGGTGCACGTGTTGAACCCGCGGCATTGCGGTGACATCACGCTCGTGGACATCGGCCTGGGCGGCGAGCTGGGAGAACCGGACCTGCTGCAACTCGACGCCTCCGACATCGCCGCCGCGTGGCCGCTGCCGAAGCCGGAGGACAACAAGTACACGCAGGGCGTGACGGGGGTGGCCGCCGGATCGTCGACGTATCCCGGCGCGGCTGTGCTGACCGCCGCGGCCGCCGTGCGTGCGACCGCGGGCATGGTCCGGTACGCCGGGCCCGTCGCGGATGTCGTCCGGTCGCACTGGCCCGAGGTCGTGGCCACCGGTTCGATCTTCGACGCGGGTCGGGTGCAGGCGTGGGTGGTCGGCCCCGGTATCGGCACCGGGAGGCAGGGCGAGGACGTGCTCGCACACGCGCTGGGCCAGGGCGTTCCCGTGTGCGCGGACGCGGACGCGATCACGATCATCGCGAACCGGCCGGACGTGCTCGATGCCCGTGACCCGGACACGCCGCTGGTGCTCACCCCGCACGACGGGGAGTTCGAACGGCTCACGGGTTCGCCGCCCGGCGCCGACAGGGTCGCCGCGGCGCGCGAGGCGGCACGCCGTTTTCGTGCGGTTGTACTGCTCAAGGGGCACTGCACGGTGATCGCTGACCCGGATGGCCGAGTGCTGGTGAACCGGCCGAGGGGCTCGTGGCTGGCCACGGCCGGTTCCGGTGACGTGCTTTCGGGGGTGATCGGGGCGTTGTTGGCGTCAGGTCTCGACCCGTGGCTGGCCGCGGGTGTCGCTGCCGAGGTGCACGCGCGGGCGGGGGAGATCGCGGCGGGTGGGGTGCCGACGTCGGCCTCCGGTGTGTTGGCTGCGATTCCGGACGCGATCAGGCGAGCACGATCTTTGACGGAATGACCGGTGGGAGCACGGTCGCCGTTCGGCGACCAGGCGTCGCGTAAAACACCGGCCACACCCACCCATGGGGGCCAGGGGACCGCGTTTAGCCCGCTAAACGCGGCCGGGGGAGCACAGTTAGCGGGCTAAACGCGGTTCGGGGAGCCTGTCGGCGACCGAAAGTCGTTTCGGACGTGGACGTGGGCAGGTCGGAGCGACCAAGCTTTCGGGCATGACCGACAACGAGGTGCTGGTGGCTGGGGTCGACTCGTCCACGCAGTCGACCAAAGTGATGGTGTGCGACGCTCGAACGGGTGCCGTGGTGCGCAGCGGGAGAGCCGAGCATCCGGACGCCACCGAGGTGGATCCCGCGGAGTGGTGGACGGCGTTCACATCGGCTACGGACGGCTTGCTGGACGGTGTGTCCGCCATCGGCGTGGCGGGGCAGCAACACGGCATGGTCACCGTGGGCGAGGACGGCGACGTCGTTCGCCCGGCGCTGTTGTGGAACGACACGCGTTCCGCCCAGGCCGCCACCGATCTTGTGGACGAACTCGGAGGGCCGCGGGCGTGGGCGGAGGCGGTCGGCTCGGTGCCGGTCGCCAGTTTCACGGTCACCAAACTGCGGTGGCTTGCCGAGCACGAGCCCGACAAGGCCGACAGGGTCGCGAAAGTCATGTTGCCGCACGATTGGCTGACTTGGCGCCTCGTCGGCGGCGATCCGGTCACCGACCGTGGTGATGCCTCGGGGACCGGATACTTTTCGCCCGCGGAACGTGCCTATCGCAGGGATATCCTCACCCATGCGTTCGGTGGTCGTGCCCCTGAGTTACCGTGGGTGTTGGAGCCTGTGGAACCGGCCGGCCACGCTTTCGACGGCACACTGGTGTCCGCCGGAACCGGTGACAACATGGCCGCTGCGCTCGCGTTGGGCGCCGGGGACGGCGATGTCGTCGTCTCGCTGGGTACGAGCGGCACCGTGTTCGGCGTGAGCGAGACTCCGGCCGCCGATCCTACAGGCGCCGTCGCGGGTTTCGCCGATGCCACCGGGCGGTTCCTCCCGCTGGCCTGCACTCTGAACGCCGCCAGGGTGCTCACCGCTACCGCCCACCTACTCGACGTCGACCTTCAGGAGTTCGATCGGCTCGCGCTCGGCGCCGATCCGGGCGCCGATGGGCTGACGTTGTTGCCGTACCTCGATGGGGAACGCACTCCCAATCTGCCCGACGCGGCTGGGTCGCTGTTCGGGATGCGCCGGACGAACATGACTCCCGAGAACCTCGCACGAGCCGCGGTGGAGGGAATGCTGTGTGGGCTCGCGGCGGGGCTCGACGCGGTGCGGGAACACGGCATCTCCGTGCGCCGCGTACTCCTCATCGGGGGTGCCGCGCAGTCCGAGAGTGTGCGCGCGGTGGCACCGATCGTGTTCGGTGTCCCGGTTGTGATCCCGCAGCCGAGTGAGCACGTGGCCATCGGGGCCGCACGTCAGGCCGCGTGGGCGCTCGCGGGCACAGCGGAGCCACCGGAGTGGGAGACGGGTATCGCGGTGCGCCTGCCCGAGCCCACGGGCGATGCGGTCGAAGAAGGGGAACGTGTCCGGCAACGGCATGTCGAGGCCCGTCGGCGCGCGCACAACGTCTGACCAGCCGATAGGTACATTGTCGAGGTGGCCGGGCGCTGCTGAGGTGTCCCGGTGCCGACCAGGGAGGCGCGTGATCATGTCCTGTGGTGTGGCCGGGTGAGCGGAATGTCGTTGCCTCGTGCCGAAGTCGTGGTGGATTTGGATGCCGTTCGCCACAATGTGCGGTTGCTCGCCTCCCGGGCCGCTGTGTCCGGGGCGCAGACGATGGCCGTGGTGAAGGCCGACGGCTATGGCCACGGTGCCGTACCGGTCGCGCGTGCCGCGGTCGAGGCGGGTGCCACGTGGCTCGGAGTGACCTCGCTGGACGAGGCTCTCGCCCTGCGCGAGGCCGGGTTCACGACGCGGCTGCTGAGTTGGCTCGACACACCCGACGTGGATTTCGCGCCCGCTGTGGAACGGGACGTCGATGTCTCGGTCAGCTCCATCGGTGAACTGGCACGGGTGGTCGACGCGGCCGGGAGAGCGGGCCGTCGCGCCAGAGTGCACCTGAAGATCGACACCGGTCTGTCCCGCAACGGCTGTCCCGCCGAACTGTGGCCGGACCTGGTGAAGGCCGCGGCGGCGGAGGACGACGTCGAGGTCGTGGGCATGTGGTCGCACCTGGCCTGCGCCGACGAACTCGGCCACCCGTCCATCGACGCTCAAGCCGAGCGGTTCGCCACCGCCCACGCGATAGCGAGGGAGGCGGGGTTGTCGCCTCTGCGGCACCTGGCCAACTCCGCGGCCACTCTGACTCGTCCCGACCTACATTTCGATCTTGTGCGGCCCGGTATCGCCGTCTACGGCCTCAATCCCGTGCCGCGGTCGGAGGACCTGCGGCCCGCGATGACGTTCCGGTCGAGTGTCGTGCTGACCAAGCGCGTCCGGGCCGGTGAGTCCGTGTCGTATGGGCAGACGTGGACGGCGAGCACCGACACCACGTTGGCGCTCGTGCCCGTGGGCTACGCCGACGGGGTTCCGCGCACGCTGTCGGGCCGGCTGAGTGTGTGGTTGGACGGTGAGCGACGACCCGTGGTCGGCCGAGTGTGCATGGACCAGCTCGTCGTCGACTGCGGTGACCACGAACCCCGGCTCGGCGCCGAGGTCGTGTTGTTCGGCACGGGTGAGGGCGGGATGCCGACGGCCACCGAGTGGGCCGACAAGATCGGCACCATCGACTACGAGATCGTCACCGGCATGTACCGGCCGCGTGTCCGTCGACGCTATGTCGGAGTGGAGCAGGACCGTTCGTGATGTCCCGCGCCGGGGAGGACTCCACGATCGACGGGCCGTTCGTCGGTTCCCGCACCGAACGCACGTCCACCGTCGCCGCCGATGACGGCACGCCCCTGGCGGTGGAGGAGATCGAACCCGGCGACGGGGGCGTGGCCGAAGTCACCGTGGTGGGAGTTCACGGCTTCGCGCTGTCGCGGCGCAGCTGGTTCGTCCAGCGACAGGGCTTCGCCGAGCTGACACGACCACGGATCAGGCAGGTTTACTACGACCACCGCGGGCACGGCCAGTCGGCGGCGTCGGACGCCGCGCGCAGCACCATCGAACAACTCGCAGGGGACCTGCATGCCGTGTTGCGGGCCGTCGCACCGGATGGCCCCGTGGTGTTGTTGGGGCACTCCATGGGCGGGATGGTGATCATGGAGTTGGCGCAGGCCTGCCCGGAGCTGTTCATCGACCGGGTCCAGGGAGTCGCGCTGATCGCCACGGCCGCGGGTGAGGTCGGTGCTCACGGGCTGCCTCGCTCACTGCTGTCGAAGTACAACCCGCTCACCTGGGGTGTGGGGGAACTGGCCGAGTGGCAGCCGGGGTTCGTGGAGTTCGTGCGCGCGGCGGGCGGGCAGCTGACGAGGGCCGCGGTGCGACGGCTGGCCTTCGGTAACCGTGACGTCGACTCGCGACTGGTCGACTTCATGATCGACATGCTGGGGGACACGCAGGTGCGGCAGTTGGCGCACTTCGTCGACACGCTCGGCAGCCACAACCGGTACGCGGCGTTGGCCGGGCTGAAACACACCGAGGTGGTGGTGATCGGTGGGGACGCGGACAGGATGACACCGTTCGTGCACGCCGAACGCATGGCCGCGGAACTGCCGGGCGCGCGGCTCGTGCGCGTCGAGGGGGCGGGACACATGGTGCATCTGGAGGAACCCACGGTGGTGAACCGACATCTCGCCGACCTGGTGAGACGGTGCGGTGGGGGCGACGGCGAAGCGATACGGAGGAACGCGTGGAGCAGGTGAGTGCCGAGCTACCGACCCCGGAGGACGCCATGGACTTCGGGCGCGCGTTGGGCCGACTGCTCGGGCCGGGTGACCTGGTGTTGCTGTCCGGGCCGCTCGGAGCGGGGAAGACGACCATGACGAGGGGCATCGCCGAGGGCATGGGGGTGTCCGGTCGGGTCAGTTCGCCGACGTTCGTGCTGGCGCGGGTGCACTCCGCGGGTGAGTCGGGAGTGCCGTTGGTGCACGTCGACGCCTACCGGTTGGGTGGCGACCTGGACCAGTTGGAAGACCTCGACCTCGATACGGAACTCGATCGGGCCGCGCTCGTGGTCGAGTGGGGCGAGGGCATGGCGGAGCGGTTGTCGGAGGACTACCTCGTCGTCCGCCTCGACCGTCGTTCCGACGACGTCCGCGTGGTCATCCTGGAACCCCACGGCGCGTGGGTCTCCCGGCTCGCCGAAGCACGTTTAGCGGGCTAATCGCGGTTCCCGGGCCCCTGGTCGACAACGTTTAGCGGGCTAAACGTCGTCAGCCGTGCTCGGTGGGGAGCGCGATGAGCGCGAGGCCGCACTCGTCGTCAGGGGCTTTCGGGTGGAATTTCCGTGGCGGATCGGGTGAGGCGTTCCATACGCTGTCGTTTTCATCCGTGACGGAAAGGGATGCCAGTTGTCTCCTGAGCCCACGGTCGTCCATCCGTTGCCGGGCCACGATCGCGTGGTGTTCCTCAAACCGCTGGTGAGCTCACCCAAGATCGTGGTCGGGGAGTACACTTACTACGACGATCCGGAGCACGCGACCGAGTTCGAGAACCGCAACGTGCTCTACGCCTACGGTCCCGAACGACTCGTCATCGGCAAGTACTGTGCTCTCGCCTCGGGGACGATGTTCCTCATGGCCGGCGCGGAGCATCCGACGATGGGGGTGTCCACGTTCCCGTTCACGATGTTCGGTGGGGAGTGGGCGGAACGGACGATGGACATCATCACCTCGATGCCGAGCCGGGGCGACACCGTCGTCGGCAACGACGTGTGGTTCGGCTATCGGGCCACCGTGCTGCCCGGTGTGCGGATCGGGGACGGCGCCATCATCGCGGCCGGTGCCGTGGTGACGGTCGATGTCCCGCCTTACACGATCGTCGGCGGTAATCCCGCCAGGCCGATTCGGACGCGTTTCGACGCCGCCGACGTGGAGCGCCTACTCCGGGCCGCGTGGTGGGACTGGCCGGTCGAGCTCGTCACCGAGCACGCTCGCACGATCATGAGCGGCACACCGGCCGACATCGCCCGCATCGCGGCGGACCATGGATTGGAGAAGACCCCGTGACGGGGTGGTCATCACCGGGCGCCCCTTTTCCAGGGGAAGTCGGTGACCACGTTTAGCGGGCTAATCGCGGTTCCCGGACCCCCGGTCGACAACGTTTAGCGGGCTAAATGCGGTTGGGCGGGCAGCCGGGCCACTCGACGTCGGCTGGTCGTAGGCTCGAAGAGTGCTTGTACTCGCCATCGACACCGCCACGCCAGCGGTCACGGCCGGTGTTGTCGACATGGAGCGGCAGTCGGTCACCGTGCTCGCCGCGCGGGTCACCCAGGACGCCCGTGCCCACGGTGAGTTGCTCACGCCGCACATACTCGACGCCGTCGGCCGTGCGGGTGTGACGTTGCGGGATGTCGCTGCCGTGGTGTGCGGCGTCGGCCCCGGCCCGTTCACGGGGTTGCGTGCGGGCATCGTCACCGCCGCGGCCCTGGCGCACAGTCTCGACGTTCCCGCCTACCCGGTGTGCAGTCTCGACGCCATCGCGGCCGACGCGGTCACCGAAGCCGATTCCCCCGGCCCGTTCCTCGTCGTCACCGATGCCCGGCGGCGGGAGGTGTACTGGGCGTCCTACGACGCTGCGGGGCGTCGCACGCACGGTCCCGACGTCGCCAAGCCCGCGGATCTCGATTCGACGGTGCGGCACGTCGCTCATGCCCACCCGAGCCCCGGCGGATTGGTGCGGGTGGCTGCGTCCGCGGTGCTGGACGGTGAGACTCCCAGTCCGTTGACGCCGCTTTATCTGCGCAGGCCCGATGCCGCGGTGCCGGGAGAGCGGAAGCGGGTGACGACGCCGTGAGGCTCGAACCGTTGCGCCGTGGCCATATCGATGCCTGCGTGCAGATCGAGCGGATGCTGTTCTCCGGTGACGGCCCGTGGAGTGCGGGGGCTTTTCGTGCCGAGCTCGATGCGGGTGGCTACTACCTCGCCGCGTTGGACGAGCAGGACCGGCTCATGGGTTACGCGGGTTTGGCTGTGATGGGCAGGCCGGGTGATTGGGAGACGTCCGTGCACACGATCGCCGTCCACCCGGACTACCAGGGGCGGGGGATCGGTACCGCGTTGTTGCGTGCCCTGTTGGCGCGCGCGGACGAGTTGGGGGCACCGGTGGTGTTGGAGGTCCGTACCGACAACGACACCGCCATCTCGTTGTACGAGAGGCACGGGTTCGAGCAGGTCGGGTTGCGTAGGCGTTACTACCAGCCTTCGGGTGCGGACGCGTACACGATGGCGCGGCCCGCGCGTCGCACTCAGGAGGTCGCAGGCTGATGTCGTCGATCGTCATGGGCATCGAGAGTTCGTGCGACGAGACGGGTGTCGGGCTCGTGCGGCTGCACGACGACGGTGGTGTCGAGCTGCTCGCCGACGAGGTCGCCAGCAGTGTGGAGGAGCACGCGCGGTTCGGGGGCGTGGTGCCGGAGGTCGCCAGTCGCGCTCATCTTGAGGCGATGGTGCCCACGGTGCGTCGGGCGTTCGACACGGCGGGGTTGCGGATGGCGGATGTGGACGCCATCGCGGTCACGGCGGGTCCGGGGTTGGCGGGGGCGTTGTTGGTGGGTGTGTCGGCCGCGAAGGCCTACGCCGCCGCGCTCGATGTGCCGCTGTACGGGGTGAACCACCTTGCCGGGCACATCGCTGTGGACACTTTGCAGCACGGACCGTTGCCCACGTCTTCGCTCGCGTTGCTCGTCTCGGGTGGTCACACGCAGCTGCTTCGGATCGACGACATCGCAAGCAAGATCACCGAGGTCGGTGCCACAGTGGATGACGCGGCCGGAGAGGCGTACGACAAGGTGGCGCGCGTGCTGGGGCTGCCGTATCCGGGTGGTCCGCCCATCGACCGGGCGGCGCGTGAGGGAGATCCGAACGCCATCGCGTTTCCGCGCGGCATGACCGGTCCGCGGGACGCGCCGTTCGATTTCTCGTTCTCGGGTTTGAAGACGGCGGTGGCCCGGTGGGTCGAGGGCGCGCAGGCGCGGGGCGAGGATGTCCCGGTGGCGGATGTGGCCGCGTCGTTCCAGGAGGCTGTCGCCGACGTGTTGACGGCCAAGGCGGTGCGGGCGGCCACTGAGGCCGGTATCGGCACGCTCGTCATCTCCGGTGGGGTGGCGGCGAACTCGCGGCTGGCGGGTCTGGCCGCGCAGCGTTGCGCGGACGCGGGCATCGAGCTGCGGGTGCCGCGGCCCCGGTTGTGCACGGACAACGGCGCGATGATCGCCGCGTTGGGAGCTCATCTCGTCGCGGCGGGGTGCCCGCCGAGTCCGCTCGACCTGTCGGCGGACCCGTCGTTGCCGGTCAGCACCGTCTGTCTGTGAGGCGGACGTTCTCGGCGGTGAGTTCCGCGGTCAACGCGGCCGTGATGAGGGGGCCGAGCAGGTTGGACGTGCCGCGTCGGGGAAGCGCCGCGATGCGGGGGCCTGTTGCGCCAAGGTGTCCAGGTTTCCCGCGGCGATGCGGTGGGCGATGTGCAGCGCGGCGAGCTGATGGGTGTCCAGGGCGCTGTGTCCGGTGTCGGGTAGTTCGACGAGGACCGCGTTGGGTAGTAGTGACGCTGTTCGTTCGGCGATCGGCCGCGGTGTCCGTAGGTCTCGTTCGCCGGAGACGACGGCGGTCGGCCACGTGAAGTGGGGCAGGTGAGCGGGCAGGTCCACGGCGTCCCCGGTGAATGCGGGTGCGTGGGCTGCTGTGTCGGCGAATCCGGCTCGCGGGTCGAGGGGGAGTCCGTCGGGGCCGGCGCCGAAGCCGAGAGTGCCGTGTGCGATGCCCGCGACCAGGTCGGTCTCTAGGACCATCGGGATGTTGTCGTTCGTCATCTCCTTGGCGCCGAGGGAATTGATCCACCGCCAGGTGCGGCGCGCTTTTCCGCGGAGCCGTGCCGCGAGCAGTCGTTCGAGGGTGGTGGGGCCCGCGAATTCGTACACGACCGAAACGACGTGCCCTACTTCGTTCATCGGCAGAGTCGCGGAGTCGATCAGTTCGCGTACGAGGGTGGCGGGCCGGTCGTCGCCCTGCCAGAGGAGTCGCCGTCGGTAGGCGCGCACGGTGTCCACGTCGGTAGCCGAGAGAACGGGGGAGTCGAGCACCATGCCGGCGACTCGGTCGGGATGTCGTACGCCGAACGTCTGTGCCAGATAACTGCCGTAGGACGCCCGTACACCACCGCGCGCTCGACGCTGATGTCGTCCAGCACGGCGGCCAGGTCGTCGGCCGCGGCTTCCACCGTGACCTGTTCGACGGGGAGGTCGGTACCGGTCGTGTCGTGGCGGGACAGCCCCACACCGCGGTGCTCCATCATGAGTACGTCGAGACCGCGTTGTGTTGCTCTACGGCGTTGTGCCCGATAGGGCACGATGGACGCGACGCCGGGCCCTCCGGGGAGAAGGACGACGGGAGGGTGGTCACCGGTGGGGTGTGGTCGCACGTAGGCGATCTCCGCGGTGCGGGATTCGTCGAGTGGTCGAAGCGCTCGTCCGCCGCCCGGGGGCCTTGTCTCGCGTTCGGCGAGCGCCCGCATTCGTTGTGTGTCCACGTGCGTGCAAGGTGTGTCCCCGCGGTCGCGTTCCCTCGTTCGATCGGTGCGTCGTGCTTTTCGCCCGGTGCGGTCAGGGAGGTCTCGCGTCGTGGTGTCGATTCCTTGGAGCCCATGTGGTGCGTCGCCCGGGAGTGAGGGGGCTCTCCTGAACGGGTGGTCGGCGTGCGAGTGCCGTGTTCGTACGGTCGCGCTCTTCAGCGCGAGCACACCGTCCATGCCACTGACCAGGTACGAGACGCCGAGCTACCCTGGTTGCGTGGCTAGCACTCAGCTGGCTAGAGTGCTAATTACACGGCACCGCACACGCCCCGGCACCCGCGACGGCGGGGTGGTAGGAGCCGTACCCGATTAGGTACCTGCCAACGCTTTGGAAGACCCGTGGAGGTCACACCGGTGAGCGTGAACATCAAGCCGCTCGAGGACAAGATCGTTGTCCAGACGAGCGAGGCCGAGGAGACGACGGCTTCCGGCCTCGTTATCCCCGACACCGCTAAGGAGAAGCCCCAGGAGGGCAAGGTTCTGGCCGTGGGCCCGGGCCGCGTCGACGACAAGGGCAACCGCATCCCCGTGGATGTGAAGGTGGGCGACGTCGTCATCTACTCCAAGTACGGCGGCACCGAGGTCAAGTACAACGGTGAGGAGTACTTGATCCTGTCCGCCCGCGACGTGCTGGCCGTCGTCAACTGACGACCGGCGGCGAACGCGATGGACGCCCCGGGCCCCCGCATCTGCCGGGGTGCCGGGGCGTTTTGCGCTTCCTTTCAGAGAGGTTCTGATGCCTAAGCAGATCAACTTCGACGAGGACGCTCGTCGGTCGCTTGAGCGCGGGGTGAACAAGCTCGCCGACGCGGTCAAGGTGACCCTCGGGCCGAGCGGCCGACACGTCGTGCTGGACAAGAAGTTCGGTGGTCCCACGGTCACGCTGGACGGCGTCACCGTGGCGCGCGAGCTCGACCTGGAAGACCCGTTCGAAAACCTCGGCGCTCAGCTGGCCAAGAACGTCGCCACGCAGACCAACGACGTGGCGGGTGACGGCACCACGACGGCCACCGTGTTGGCTCAGGCGTTGGTGCAGGTCGGTTTGCGTAACGTCGCCGCGGGCGCCAACCCCACGGCGCTCGGCCGGGGTATCGAGGCGGCGGCCGACAAGGTCGTCGAACTGCTCAAGTCCCGAGCCACCCCGGTCAAGGGGCGGGACAACATCGCCCAGGTCGGCACCGTCACCTCCCGCGACGCCAACATCGGCGCTCTGCTGGGTGAAGCGGTGGAGAAGGTCGGCGAGGACGGCGTCATCACGGTGGAGGAGTCGTCCACGCTCGCCACCGAGCTCGACATTACTGAGGGTGTGCAGTTCGACAAGGGCTTCATCTCCGCCCACTTCGCCACCGATCCCGAGGAGCAGCGGGCGATCCTGGAGAACGCCTACGTGCTGCTGCACCGGGAGAAGATCTCGGCGCTGGCCGACCTGCTCCCGCTGCTGGAGAAGGTGGCGGAGGAGAAGAAGCCGCTGCTGATCATCGCGGAGGACGTCGAGGGCGAGGCCCTGTCCACCCTGGTGGTCAACTCGCTGCGTAAGACGATCAGCGCCGTGGCCGTTAAGGCGCCGTTCTTCGGCGACCGGCGTAAGGCGTTCATGGACGACCTCGCCGTGGTCACGGGCGCCCAGGTGATCTCCAGCGAGATCGGTCTGAAGCTGTCCGAGGCCGGGCTCGACGTGCTGGGCCAGGCTCGGCGCATCGAGGTCACCAAGGACACCACCACGATCGTGGACGGTGCCGGGACCAAGGAGGACCTCGACGCCCGTATCGCCCAGATCCGCAAGGAGATCGAGACCACCGACTCCGACTGGGACCGCGAGAAGCTCCAGGAGCGGTTGGCCAAGCTCGGCGGTGGTGTCGCGGTGATCCGCGTGGGCGCGGCGACCGAGACCGAGCTGAACGAGCGCAAGCACCGCATCGAGGACGCCGTGGCCTCGACCAAGGCCGCTGTCGAGGAGGGCATCGTGCCCGGCGGTGGTTCGGCGCTGGCGCACATCGCGAAGGAGCTGGACGATCTGGGCTTCACCGGTGACGAGGCCACCGGCGTCAAGATCGTCCGCGAGGCCCTGACGGCTCCGCTGTACTGGATCGCCAGCAACTCGGGCCACGAGGGCGCGGTGCTGGTGTCGAAGGTGCAGGAGCGGAAGTGGGGCGAGGGTCTCAACGCCGCCACGGGTGAGATCACCGACCTGCTCGCGGCCGGCATCATCGACCCGGTGAAGGTCACGCGTTCCGCGGTGGCCAACGCCGCGTCGATCACCAGGCTCGTGTTGACCACTGAGAGCTCGGTGGTCGAGAAGCCGGAGGAGGACGACGAGGCCGGACACGGCCACTCCCACTGATGTCACTGACGTCACTGACGTCACCGACGCACACTGACGTGTCCGCCGACGGTCACGAGCGGTAACGACAGAGAACGGGGCGGCACTCTTGTGGAGTGCCGCCCCGTTTCGTGTGTCACCCGGCTACTCGCCCAGTTCGGTGGGTGACGATCCGCGTCGCGGGTGGGGAAGTCGCGCGACGCCTGATCAGCGCGAGGTCAGCGTGAGTGCACGCTTCTGCGATCGGATGATCGTTTCTCGCTCGGATTCGGAGAGACCGCCCCAGATGCCGTACGGCTCGTGGACGGCCAGCGCGTGCTCGCGGCACATCTCCAGTACCGGGCAGGTGTGGCAGATAGCCTTGGCTCGCGCCTCCCTCCTCGCTCGTGCCGGTCCCCTTTCTCCATCGGGATGGAAAAAGGAACCGCTGTCCATTCCCCGACAAGCCCCCTCCAGTTGCCAGTCCCAAACATCGGCGTTCGGGCCAGGGAGTCTGCGCGTGT
Source organism: Actinomycetes bacterium (assembly GCA_021793175.1). GTDB lineage: Bacteria > Actinomycetota > Actinomycetes > Mycobacteriales > Pseudonocardiaceae > Saccharomonospora. The sequence goes on along the minus strand of JAJYTH010000090.1, from coordinate 23 downwards.
CTGCCATTCGTGACCGCCTCCGA
>JAJYTH010000089.1 GCA_021793175.1 Actinomycetes bacterium | reverse complement strand
GGATCTCGGTGTCGGCGGGGATCGACGACACGACATCCACCGCGTTCGACGACGTGCAGCAGATATCGGTCTCGGCCTTCACCTCGGCCGTGGTGTTCACATAGGACACCACCACCGCGTTGGGATACCGCGCCTTCCACTCCCGCAACTGCTCGGCCGTGATGGAGTCGGCCAACGAGCAGCCCGCTCGGGCGTCGGGGATGAGCACGGTCTTGTCCGGCGAAAGGATCTTCGCCGTCTCGGCCATGAAGTGGACACCGCAGAAGACGATCGTGGACGCGTCGCTCGACGCGGCGATGCGACTCAACGCCAGCGAGTCACCGGTGTGGTCGGCGACCTCCTGGATCTCCGGCAGTTGGTAGTTGTGCGCGAGCAGGACGGCATCACGCTCCCGAGCCAGCCTGCGCACCTCCTCGGCCCAGGCCGCGTCCGCCCGGACACCGCCGTACGGGGTGAGCTCGTCCACGTGTGCCGTCATGATTGCCCTCCGGTAGTTTTCGCCTTACAATCGAAAACTGTGCGGTCTCATATTAACAGCAACAGCCCCCTGGCACACGAGGTTCTGGCCGCGGTTTGTCAGGTGCGATCCGCCACACACACCGGCATGCTCACCGACAGCGACCAGCCGGCCGCCCTCCGGGTGCTGCTGTGGCGACGTGCGCTCGACCCGCACATCGGCCGGTGGTCACTCCCCGGAGGCAGGCTGCGCCGGGACGAGGACGTGGAAACCTCGATCCGGCGTCAACTCGCCGAGAAGGTCGACGTCAGAAAGCTCGCCCATGTCGAGCAGCTCGGGGTGTTCAGCGCGCCCGAGCGGGTTCCCGGACCACGCGTCGTGGCCACGGCGTTCCTCGGGTTGATGCCCTCGGACGTCGACCCCACCGTTCCCGAGGACACCGCCTGGCACAGTGTCGACGACCTGCCCCGCACCGCCTTCGACCACAAGGACATCGTGCTGCACGCCCGCGAGCGGCTACGAGCGAAACTCAGCTACACCAACATCGGGTTCGCCCTGGCACCCGAGAAGTTCACCATTTCGGCCCTGCGTCAGCTCTACTCGGCGGCACTGGGTTATGACGTCTCCGCCACCAACCTGCAGCGTGTGCTCTCCCGGCGGAACGTGCTAGTCCCCACCGGTGACACGGCTTCTCCCGGACGTTCGGGTGGCCGACCGGCAGCGCTCTACCGGTTCGCGCACCGGGACATGCGTGTGACCGACCCCTTCGCCGTGTTCCGGCCCCCTGCCCGGACGACGTCCCGTCGCTCTCGGACGCGCGATGCCGCCGACAAACCCGTAACGTGAGCACGTGACCCACTCGGAAGGACACAGCAGCCACCGGCCCACGACGCCCACGACACTGCCGCTCTTCCCACTCCGCACCGTCGCGTTTCCCGGCGTACACCTTCCGCTGCACATCTTCGAGCCGCGCTACCGACAACTCACCCTCGATCTCATCACGGAAGTGTTGCCGGACCGACTGTTCGGCGTGGTGACGATCGCAGACCCCACGGTGCAGGAGGTCGAAGGGCTCGCCCACGTCCACCCTACGGGCTGCGCGACCCGGCTGCGGGAAGCACGACGCCTACCCGACGGCCGGTTCGACATCGTCACCACGGGACACCGACGGTTCCGGCTGGTGGACATCGATGCCGAGACCACGCCGTACCTGCAGGGCACCGTCGAATGGGTCGACGACGAGCCCGTGGCCCACGGCGCCGAGGACGCGGCCTCACGGCTCGCCGACGTGTGCAGGGCGGCGCACCACCGTTATTGCTCGGTGGCGTGGGAGTCCGACAGCTGGCGCTCCCCACCACGGGACACCGCCTACGACACCCTGGCCTACCAGGTGGCCTCCGACTGCATCCTGCCGTTGGCCGACAGGCAAGCGCTGTTGGAGGAACGGCATCCGCTACGCAGACTCAGGCTGGCCTACCACCTACTGACCAGGGAGGCCGCCTTCGTGTCCGAGCTGAGTGCCGTGCCGCCGTCGCAACACGAGACGGATCAGACGCTGCTCCGCCCCAATCTCAACTAGACCGGGCGGGAAAAAGAGGATCACGGCGGGGCACGGGGCTCAGCCCAATCGTCTACCCAGGTCGTCCCGAGCGTTCCAGGCCGCCAACGAGCCGTAGGCGAACGCGGTGGTGAGTGGCTGCGCGACAAGCACCCATGCCGATTCCAGCACCGGTGCCCGTTCCACCACCGCACCGAGCGCGAGCGACTCCGGGACGGGGAATCGCATCTCGGCGAACGCGGACCCCATTCTCATGGCCAGCCACGCGCCCAGCACCGAGCCGAGCACGGCGCCCACCAACATGACCGGTCCCCGTCGGGCCCGCAGCAACCACACCACCACGCCGACGAGTAATCCCGCCACCAGACCGAGCAGCAGGAACATCGCCAGCCCGTCGAACCGGTGCCAGCTCTCCGACGTCAACGGCACCAGCCGACCGTCCCGCGTGACCACCCGCATGCGCTGTGGTGGCGCGAGCTGCGCCCAGATCCAGCCCAACGGAAGCCCCACCAGACTGATGAGTGAGGCCACGCTGAAGGTCGGCAACAGGTCCGCCTTGACGACCACGCGAGGAGGCCGGTGAGCCGTTCCGACCGGTGTTCCGTGCACCCATTCGATGCCTGGTTGCTCGGACACTCCTATACCCTCCCCGCGCAACGCCCCGGCTTCGTCGTGGCGAGCCTAACCGGTCGGGGAGACGTCGGCGGAGGAGGTTTCCCCGTGCCTGCTGCACCGGGCCGTCCACCCGCTCGGCGTCACCTGCACCACCATCCGCCGTGCGCACACCGAGCAGTATCGCGGTGGTTCGAAGTCTGCGCGCGGAGTACGGCACTGATCGTGTTCCCGCGAGGACAGTGGCTGCCCGCAGTGGACGCAGTACACGGTACTCATCTCCGAGCTCCTACCAGGCTCACAGAGTGTCGCTCAGCGCCTTGATCGGCATCCGCAGATCGCCCAGCATGGTCAGGTCCTGCTGAGCGGGACGACCCAGATTGGTCAGGTAGTTACCGACGATGATCGCGTTGACCCCACCGAGTATGCCCTGTTCGGCACCCAGATCACCGAGGGTGAGTTCCCTGCCGCCCGCGAAGCGCAGCATCGTGCGAGGCATGGCCAGTCGGAACGCCGCCACGACCCGGAGCGCGTCCTTGCCTTCCACCACGTCGTAGGACTCGTACGGTGTACCGGGCTGAGGGATGAGGAAGTTCATCGGCACCTCGTCCGGGTCGAGCTCGGCGAGCTGCACCGCGAACTCGGCGCGCTGCTCCAGGGTCTCGCCCATGCCGATGATGCCGCCGCTGCACACCTCCATGCCCGCGTCCCGCACCATCCGCAGGGTCTCCCATCGTTCCTCCCACGTGTGCGTGGTGACGACGTTGGGGAAATGCGACCGGGCGGTCTCCAGGTTGTGGTTGTAGCGGTGCACGCCCATCTCGACGAGCTCGTCGACCTGTTCCTGGGTCAGCATGCCGAGCGAGCACGCGATCTGGATGTCGTTGCCGGAGTCGCGGATCGCCTTGATGCCGTCACGAACCTGCGACATCAGACGCGCGTCCGGGCCGCGTACCGCCGCCACGATGCAGAACTCCGTCGCACCCGTGGCCGCGGTCTCGGCGGCGGCCTTCACGAGGCCGGGGATGTCCAGCCACGCCGAGCGCACCGGAGTGGGGAACCGTCCCGACTGCGAACAGAAGTGGCAGTCCTCCGGGCAGCCGCCGGTCTTGACACTGACGATGCCCTCGACCTCCACCTCGGGCCCACACCACTTCATCCGCACTTCGTGGGCGAGGGACAGTAGCTCGGGAATGTACTCGTCGTCGAGGCGCAGCACATCGAGCACCTCGCGCTGGGATAATCCGATCCCCTTGTCGAGCACCTTTTCCCGAGCCAGGGCGAGAATCCCCGATTCCGTGGTTGCGGCCGTCACGGTATCTCCTTCGGACTTACTGGGTGTTCTGTGAGTCTGACGGACACCGCCGGAAAGGCACAGCGAGTTACATCACGTCGGGCTACATCACATCGGGCGTCGAAGCCGCGGTTCGGGTGAACTGGTCGGAATCGAACACGCCACCCAGCCACGGGGACAACCCACGACGGGCCTTGTCGAGGAATTCCGCCCGGCCTGCCGAGGCCGCTCCCTCCTGCAGGGCTCCCAACAGAGGCGCGGCGGCGGCCACCGACAGGTCGGCGGCGTTGCAGCGGGCGGCGAGATCGGGTTCGGAAGGCCAGGAACCGATGACGACACCCAGCATGTCGAGACCCCGACGGGTCGCCACCTCGGCGGTCAGAGCCGTGGCGTTGAGCGTGCCCAGCCCCGCCTCCGCGACGATGATCACGGGAGCGCTCAGCGCCCACGCCACGTCGGCGAGCGTTCCCCCCGCCGCGTCGAACCGCACGAGCAGCCCACCCGCGCCCTCCACGAGCACGAGGTCGTGGTCGTCGTGCAACCGTGTCGCCGCGGCCGCGGCGTCGGCGGGTGTCACCGCGGGCAGGCCGCTGCGGCGCGCGGCGGCCTCGGGCGACAACGGGTCCGGGTACCGGCGGAGTTCGCAGGTCGTCACGTCCCCGGCCAGGCGGCTCACGTCGGCGAGATCGCCCGGCTCCCCCGGCGCGACACCGGTCTGAGCGGGCTTGAGCACGGCGACACGCTGACCGCGGTCGGCCGCCAGCGCAGCCACCGCCGCCGTCACCACGGTCTTGCCAACGCCGGTTCCGGTTCCGGACACCACCAGCACGGTCACGGCAGCGACACTAATACCGCCGTCACCACGTGCCTTCACCCGGTCTTCACTTCGAAGGCCGGATACACCGCCGTGTCTTCCGCGTCTCGTGCCGGACAACCCGGTCAGGCGACCCCGGCCGTGTCCACCATCGCGGCGGTGATGAGCCCGATGTCCGCGTCGGAGATGACGTACGGCGGCATCGTGTAGATCAGGTCGCGGAAGGGACGCAACCACACTCCCCGCGACGTCAACGCCTCGGTCGCCACCGCCATGTCCACCGGATGGTCGAGTTGCACCACGCCGATGGCGCCGAGCACCCGCACGTCCACCACTCCGGGCACGTCTCGCGCGGCCGCGAGGCCGTCCCGGAGTCCACGTTCGATACGGCTGACCTCGCTTCGCCAGGTGCCGTCGGACAACAACCCGATCGAGGCATTCGCGACCGCCGAGGCGAGCGGGTTGCCCATGAACGTCGGCCCGTGCGCCAGCACCGGCACCTCGCCGCGCGAGATGCCCTCGGCGACCTCGGAGGTGCACAGCGTCGCCGCCATCGTGAGGTAGCCGCCGGTCAACGCCTTACCCACACACATCACATCGGGTGTCACCCCGGCGTGTTCGGCGGCGAACAACGTGCCCGTGCGCCCGAATCCGGTGGCGATCTCGTCGAACATCAGGAGCACGTCGCACTCCTCGGTGACCTCGCGCAGGACCCGCAGGTACTCGGGATTGTGGAACTGCATGCCACCGGCTCCCTGCACCACCGGTTCCACCACGACGGCGGCCAGTTCGTCGGCGTGTTCCCGCACCGCCCGGACCAGGGTGTCCGCATAAGACCGGTCGACGGGGGTGTCGAATCCGGGCGGCGGGGCCGGGACGAACACCTGCTCCGGCAGAACACCACGCCACAGCGCGTGCATACCGCCTTCGGGATCGCACACGCTCATGGGATGGAAGGTGTCACCGTGGTACCCGCCGCGCCAGGTGAGCATCCTGTTCTTTCCCGTACGCCCCACGGAACGCCAGTACTGCAGACACATCTTGAGCGCCACTTCCACCGACACCGACCCGGAGTCGCACAGGAACACGTGTTCCAGCCCCTCGGGGGTGATGTCCACGAGCGTGGTCGCCAACGTGATGGCGGGTTCGTGGGTCAATCCGCCGAACATGACGTGACTCATCCGGGAAGCCTGCTCGGTCAACGCCGCGTCGAGCACTGGATGCCGGTAGCCGTGGATCGCGGCCCACCACGACGACATGCCGTCCACCAGCTCACCGCCGTCGGCCAGCCGCAGCCGCACCCCGGACGCCTCCTCGACCAACAGCGGCGGCACGGTGGCGGGCATCGGGCCGTAGGGATGCCACACGTGCCGGATGTCGAGTTCCAACAGCCTGCGAAGGCCAGGATCGAGCGTCATGACCGGCACTCTACGACGTGGCGATTACCGTGGTGCCATGCCGACCAGTCCCCGGTACCGGCCGATCACAGTCGATCACTTGGTGACCGAACTCGCCGAACGCGTGGCCGCCACCGCAGCCCACAGGCGATGGACCCGAGTGCTGATCGACGGTGCCGACGAGGCGACGAACACCGCGGAACTGGCCGACGCACTCGTCGATCCGCTACGGGTACGCGGACACGAGGTGCTGCGGGTATCCGCGGGCGACTTCCTCCGGCCGGCTTCGCTGCGCTTCGAACGCGGTAGGTACGACCCGGACGTCCGCTACGAGGACTGGCTCGACGTCGCGGCGCTCCGACGGGAGGTACTGGGACCTTTGGAACCGTCGGGTACCGGGGAAGTGCTGCCCGCGTTGTGGGACACTACTCGAGACCGCGCCTTCCGACTACCCCGCACTCGCCTACCCGACGGCGGGATCATGGTGCTGGACGGCGAGCTGTTGCTGGGGCAAGGACTGCCCGCCGAGATCACGGTGCACTTGTGGTTGTCCCACGGTGCCTTGAACAGACGCCTTCCCGAGGAGTCGCGCTGGGCCCTGCCCGCCTACACCCGATACGAGGAGGAAGTGGCACCGGCCGAGCTCGCCGACGTGGTGGTACGCGTGGACGATCCGCGTCGACCGGCGTTGCGGGAAGCGTGACGCCGGGCCTTGAGGGGCCCTGAAGGAGCACTGAAGAGCACAGTCCTCACCGGCCGCGGAAGCGCCCGCTCCGGCTTCGATACGTGTCCGCCGCTCCACCCAGTCGGCGACGGCCACTCAACAGGTCGGACAGTCGTTCGGCCAGCACGTCCCAACGCCAGTGCTCGCTGACCCACCGTCTTCCCGCCTCGCCCATCCGCCGAGCCCGAACCGGGTCGGCCAGCAGCGCGGCCAGGGTCTCCACGAGCTGCGTCTCCTCCCGACCGTCGACGACGTGTCCGGTGACTTCGTCCAGCACGGTCTCCGGCGCGCCACCCGAGTTGCCCGCCACCACCGGCAGCCCCGTGGCCGACGCCTCCAGGTAGACGATGCCCAACCCTTCGACGTCGAGCCCCTTGCCCCGGGTTCGGGCCGGCATGGCGAACACGTCACCGGCCGTGTAATGAGCGGGAAGTTCCTCCCACGGCACCGACCCTGTGAAGATCACGTGTTCCGCGACACCGCACTGCTCGGCCAAAGAGGTAAGACTGCGGCGGTACGGACCACCACCGACGAGCAACAACGCGGTTCCCGGAACACGGCGCCGTAGCTCGGGCAACACCCTCACCAGCATGTCCTGGCCCTTACGCGGAACCAGCCTCGACACACACACCACTGTGGGCCGACTGCCGAGCCCGTAACGCTTCCGCAACTCCGACCGTGCCGCGTCGTCGGGACGAAACACCGTCGGGTCCACTCCAGACGGAAGATGTTCCAAGCCCGCCAACGGGCCGAACGCCGAGGCGAACCGGTGGCGAGTGTAGTGACTGACGAACGTGACGACGTCGGTGGTGTCACCGATACGACGAAGAGCCTGCCGGGCCGCCGGAATCATGGACCAGCCGACCTCGTGCCCGTGTGTGGAGGCCACCACACGGCTCGCGCCGGCCTTCCGCAGCGGTTCGGCGAGCAACGCCAGCGGCGCGGCGGCACCGAACCACACGTTCTCGCAACGCCGCGAACTCAACAACTGCCTCGCGCGCCGCAGCACATCCGCAGTCGGCAACATCAACGACGTGGGATGCCGCACCACCTCGAACGGCTGCTCGGCGTCGAACTCCCTGTGGGACCCCGAACTCCTCTCCCAGGAGGGGGCGTACACCACCAGTTCCTCGTCGGGCAACCGGGTGGCCAACGAGTGCAGATACGACTGAATGCCCCCGGGCCGGGGCGGGAAATCGTTGGTCACCAACAACGTGCGAGGCATGGTGCCGAGAGTATCCCGCCCCGGTGGGGGCATTCATCGAAGGCGGGTCAGGCGACCCGACGCGCGCCGCTGTACTGCTGGCCGTCCAGCGACGCCACCTTCACGACATCACCCGAGCTGGGCGCGTGCACCATCATGTTGTTGCCGATGTAGATGCCGACGTGCGACACCGGTGAGTAGAAGAACACCAGGTCGCCGGGCTGCAACTGCGACCTCGGCACCGGGGTGCCGTACTGCGACTGCGCCGAGCTGGTGCGCGGAATGTTGATGCCGGCCTGGGCGTAGGCCCACTGGGTCAGCCCCGAGCAGTCGAAAGTGCCCGGGCCCGTGGCGCCGTACACGTACGGGCTGCCGCGCTTGCTCATCGCGGCGTCGATCGCCCGTTGCGCGGCGGGTCCGGGGGCCTGGATCGGGCCCACGTCGGGGCCCTGGTCCTGCTGCGCGGCCTCGTCCTCGGGACTGAGCAGGCCCGCCTGTTCGGCCAGCTCCTCCTTCTGTTCCTCCAGCTTCTTCTTGCGGACCTCGAGGTCAGCGGCGATCTCGGCGGCCTTGTCCTTGGCCTCCTTCGCCTTCTGCTGCGCCGTGGCCGCCTCGTTGCGACTCTCCTCCGCCCTGGTGACGGCGTCCTTGAGCGCGCTCAGTGCCCGGTTCTTGTCCGCCGCGAGAAGGTCGATCGCCGAGGAACGATCGAGGAAGTCCTGTGGGGACTCGCCCGTGAGCAACGCCGACATCTTGTTCAGCTGCGCGCCGCTGGTGAACGACACGCCCGCGAACCTGTCGACCTCCTTACGGAACTCCTCTTCGTCGGCACGCGCCTTCGCCTCGGCGTCCTTCGCCTTCTTCAGGGCCTTGTCGAACTTGTCGAGTTCCTCTTGCTTGGCCTCCAGGTCTTCCTGAGCCTTGAGGTAGTCCTCGTTGAGTTTCTCGGCCTTACTGGCGATCTCCCGATATTTCTCCAGAGCGTCGGAGCCGCTCGGGGGCTGTTGCGGGGCGGGGAACGTGGGTGTCGCCGCGGCCGGCGCCTGGGTGAAGGTGACGGTCGCGATCACAGCGAACGCCGCCAATGCTCCAGACACCACACGTTTTACGGGATGCGACCGCACGTCGCGCGTGTCTCCTTTGCTTTTCAGCCGCCTACCGGCGACGGCACCGGCGAACGCGACAGGACCACTCCACGTCCGGCCGCGGCTGTCACGACGGCACCGCACCGGGCATGGCATCCATGTCAACTGCTTTCGATACCCGATATCGGGTTCGTCGCCGTTCGTCACCGCCGCATCCGGCACAGCTCCCCGACAAGCTGTTTCGGCGGCGATCCCGCGTCGCCGACCCCTGTGGAACGGCTGACTCGCGCGAGATCTCGGCCAGATTACGAAAGAGCGTCCACGGCGTCCATCAACCCGCCGAAAGGAATCGGTGACTGTACGTGGGCAAACCTTCGGACCAGCGGTTTGTCGCAGCCTGTGAGCAGCGCAACACGCTCACCCGGTCAACGACGCGACCGTTCACCTGATCGGATGGACCGCTCAGCGAAAAGCCTGAACGAAGAGTGCTCGCGCGAAGTATGTCGCGAAGTCACGCTATGCGGTGAGAATCGTCGGCCACCACGGACTCATGCGGCCACATGACGTAACGGCGGCACCATTCCGGCGTCAGCGAGCAGATTGACCGCCCGCAGTTCCTCCGCTGTCCAATGCAATGGCCGGGCAGTGTCGACCACCACGCTCACGACACAATCCGAACACTTCTTCTCCCGGAAAACACACCGCGCGCAGTCAACGATCACCGCGGCCGAATCGCACACGGCATCGTCGAAAGAACCGGCGTCCTCGACTTCGTTCACAACGAACACGGTAAGGACGACCACCGACAGTTCGGCGAGTGAGAACGACACAGCGGGAAAAGTGGAAAAACAAGGTTTCGTTCGACGGTCGGATTATTCGACTGTCGATACCTCGCCCGCATCGCCCCCGATGCGCCCCGCCACAGAGCACACCCCCGCAACGGGTTCCATGAGCCCCGAAAGACCGCGCTACACGCGGCCAAGACGGGTGAGCAGCACGGAGGCGGGAACGGCATAGGAGCCTTCCGCACACACCGAATTCACCACAGCCTGGTCCGAGGTGGCGACCACCAAAGGACGTCCCTGCGGCTCCGACCGGACGAGGGACCGGATGACGTCGTCGGCCAACACTCCGGGATCCGAGAACAGGACGCGCACGTTCCGCGGTCCCGCGGCCGGGATGGAGGTCACGTCGGCTCCGTCGAACACGACGGTGACCTCGGCGCCCGTACGCGAAACCAGAGCACCGAGCTCACGCACCAGACGCTGCCGCTGCTCGGCCAGGGACAGCTCCGGGTACCCGGTCTTGGTGATGTTGTAGCCGTCCACGATCACGTGCACGTTCGGCAACGCGAGGAGGGTGTCGAGCGCGGCCGGTTCCGACACCCGGCCACCCCGACGCCCCGGACTCGCGCCGCGCACGGCGTCGGCGGGTCGACGCGGACTCGGTCCGACCGACAACTCCCGACGCAAGCCGTCCACCGCGCCGCTGAGAGTGTCCAGCAACATCGACAGCCGCATCTCGTCGGCATCGCGTGCCTCCCGAGCGGACTGCCGCGCCGCCTCGGCCTCGGACACGGCCCGCTCGGCCCTGGTCCGTTCCGCCGCGGCTTTCTGCCGCTCGCGTTCCAACCGCTCCGCCATGGCCTCGATCTCGGCGTCACGCTCGGCCTGGATACGCTCCCGCGCCGCCACGGCCTCCGCAGCGGCGTCCTGGGCCTCCCGCACCACGATGCCCTGTTTCCGCAACCGGCCCCGCAGGCGGTTCAGTTCCTCCTCGCGCTCGGTTCTGGCCCGTTCGACCACGGCGTGCGCCTCTTCCAGCTCCTCCCGCAGCCTGCCGACCTCGGCCTCCAGCTTCCGCACCCGCGCCACGGCCGCGTCGCGTTCGGCCCGCAGAGCGGACTCCTCGGTGTTCTTCGCCACCAACCGCACCCTCGACGAGGCGCTGGACTCGCCGAGCAACACGGCTGCCGCGGCGGCGGCCACGGAGTCGTCGTCGTTCGGATTCAGCGCGTCCACACGGTGCTCACGCAGCCATTCGAGCACCGCGGTCCGAAAGCGTGAGGAGTCTCTCAGCGCCTTCAACAACGCGGTGCCCCCGAGCTTCGCCCGTTTGGCCGGCGCGAAACGGGCCACGGGCCGCAGCTGGCGCGGCACATCGTCACTGGGGAGCTTGCCCAGCGCCGCGGCGGCGAGCGCGGCCACCCGTTCCCGGACCGGTTCGGGAAGACCGAGCCAGTCGACGGATTCCGTGCCGGAAGCGCTCTCCCCCGCCCTGGTGGGCTGGGCAGCGGACTCGACTTCGCCGGGCGCACCGGCAGCCGACCGCCCCGAGGCGGACTCCTCGGGCGGCTGAGGGTACGCGGACGACGACAACATCGGTCCAGCTTAGTTTCTCGGACCGCCGACCGCGCCCCCTGGTCGTTCACCGACAGGGCCCGGCCGACGGTGATCACCGTGCGAAACAGGACCCGGCACGAAAGGGATACGGACGACATCGGTCACATCCCCACCGGGACTTGTCGGTGTCTCTCCCTAGAGTCTTCGCTCATGCAGCTTGCGTTCGACGAGCTGGGCACTCCCCTGCACGAAGTCACGTTCGTGGTCGTCGACCTGGAGACCACGGGCCGCACTCCCGACGAGGCGGGCATCACCGAGATCGGTGCGGTGAAGGTCCGGGGCGGCGAGGTGTTGGGCGAGTTCACGACCCTGGTCGACCCCGGTGTGCCGATCCCGCCTCAGATCGTCGAGCTGACCGGCATCACCGCCGCCATGGTGCGCTCGGCCCCGCGTATCGAACACGTGCTGCCCGCGTTCCTGGAGTTCGTCTCCGGCGCGGTGCTGGTGGCCCACAACGCGAGCTTCGACATCTCGTTCCTCAAAGCGGCCTGCGACACCCATGGCTACGTGTGGCCGAAACCCACCGTGGTGTGCACGTTGAAACTCGCCCGACGCGTCCTCGAAAAGCAGGAGACCCGAGGGCATCGCCTGTCGACGCTGGCCGCCTTCTTCGGGGCTGGGAGCACTCCCAGGCATCGGGCGCTCGATGACGCCAGGGCCACCGTCGACGTCCTGCACGGTCTGTTGGAACGTGTGGGCTCCCTCGGCGTGCACTCGCTGGAAGAACTGCTCGACTACCTGCCCGGTGTCACACCGGCGCAGCGCCGTAAGCGCGGCCTGGCCGCGGACCTGCCCGAACGCCCGGGTGTCTATCTGTTCCGCGGCCCGTCCGACGAGGTGCTCTACGTCGGTACGGCGCGCGATCTGCGTCGGCGGGTACGGCAGTACTTCACCGCTTCCGAGAACCGAAGTCGCATCAAGGAGATGGTGGCGCTGGCGGAACGGGTCGACACCGTGGAATGCGCCCATGCCTTGGAGGCGGCCGTGCGGGAGCTGCGGTTGCTGGCGGCCCACCGCCCCGCCTACAACCGCCGTTCCCGGAACCCGGGCAAGGTGTGGTGGGTGGTGCTCACCGACGAACCGTTCCCCAGACTGTCGGTGGTGCGACGGCCACGCGACGGCGCGCTCGGACCGTTCACCTCCCGGGCTCGTGCCAGATCCGTGGCCGACACACTCGCAGACCTGGCCCGGTTGCGTACGTGCACCCGCCGCATACCCGCCACAGAGGCCTCGGGCCGTCCCTGTGTGCTCGCCGAACTGGGCAGCTGCGGAGCACCGTGCACCGGCGCCCAGACGGCCGAGGACTACCGCTCCTCGGTGCGACTCGTCATCGATCTCATCGACGGCGTGGACACCACACTCCTGCGGCTGAGCCACGACCAACTGGACGAGCTCTCGGCGACCCACCACTTCGAACGCGCGGCCCGCCGTCGCGACGAGTTGGTCGCGCTGCTGCGCGCCGTCGACAAGCGGCACAGGTTGACGGCGCTGGCCTCCCTCGAAGAACTCGTGGCGGCCGCCCCCGACGGCTCGGGTGGGTGGGAGTTCGCCGTCGTGCGGTACGGCCGACTGGCCTCCGCCGGGGTCGCGCGTCGAGGCGTACCACCCATGCCCGTCGTCGAGACACTCGTCGCCTCGGCGGAGACCGTGCTGCCCGAACCGGGTCCGCTGCGCGGAGCGAACGGTGAGGAGACGGCGCTACTGTGGCGCTGGCTGACCCGGCCGGGAGTCCGTTTGGTACGCACCTCGACGCCGTGGGCCGAACCTGCTCACGGTGCGGGACCCTGGCGAGCCTGGATAGACACGGCCGACACGGCGACGGCCCTGGAAGCCTTCGGCCGCGGCGACTCGGACGCGAGATGAGCGTTCATCCGCCACCCCGTACTCTCAGCACACGAAGGAACCACGCTCGCTCATCGACAACACCACAAGGAGGCCTTCGTTGATTACCGCGATCGTGCTCATCCATGCCGCGACAGACAGCATTCCCGAGACAGCGCAGGCGATCGCGGACATCGACGGAGTGTCCGAGGTCTATTCGTGCGCCGGAGACGTCGACCTGGTCGCCGTTCTGCGCGTGTCGAGCCACGAGCGACTCGCCGAGGTGATCCCCGGCCAGATCGGCAAGGTTCCCGGTGTGGTCGACACCGTCACCCACATCGCCTTCCGGTCGTACTCCAGCGCCGACACCGAATCCGCCTTCGACATCGGCATCGACGACAGCTGAGTGTTCCCGGCGCCGAACGACGACGCCACTGGACGGCGCCTCCCGCTCGGCAAGCGAACACGAAGAAAGCCCCGGCACCACGCCTCGCGGTGCCGGGGCTTTCTTCGTCGGCTTCGGTGCCTAGCGTTCGCTCGGCGAACTGGCCTCCTCGGGCTCCGGCGCGACCAGCTCGCCGCCC
>JAJYTH010000088.1 GCA_021793175.1 Actinomycetes bacterium | reverse complement strand
AAGACCTGGACGACCTTGTTGAACACGACGAAGCCGACCACGGCGGCCACGCCGGTGGAGCCGTCCCCCTTGCGCGCGAAACCGACCGCGATGCCGACCGCGAACAGCAACGGCAACCAGTCGAACAGCCCGCCGCCCGCGGCGGCCAGTACCTTCGCGACATCCTCTGTGGCCTGCCAGCGGCCCAGCATGTCTTCCTGGCCGAGCCGCAACAACAGGCCGGCGGCGGGCAACGTGGCGATGGGCAGCATGAGGCTGCGGCCGAACCGTTGCAGCCCGGCGAGGCGCTTTCCCTTACGTTTCGCTGAGTCGGATGTGGTGGTCATCTGTGTTCTCCCTGCACTGCTGGGTTCGGTTTCGTGATGTGGCCGGAGTTCGGCGCACGGGTGCTTGATGTGGTGTCCAGTGAGACGGTCAACCGGTAGCGATCTCCCCGGTACCAGGACGTCGTGTCCTCCGCCGCTCGCCCACCGACGCGGGACACCCGTTGGAAGACCAGCAGCGGGGCGCCGGTCCGCAGTTCCAGCAGCCGTGCGTGGTGTGTTCCTGCCGTCGCGGCGGTGACGGTCTGGTAAGCGGTGTCGAATCGCACACCGTGCCGTTGTGCGAGCTGGGCGTATATCGATCCGGTCAGATCGAGGTCGAGCAGGCTCGGTACGACCCCGGGGTGGTACCAGCCGTCCTCGACGGCGAACGGGAGGCCGTCGGCGAGCCGCAGCCGCCTGATTCGGTACGCGGAGGCCCGGGGAGTGAGCCCGAACGTCCGGCGGACGGGTTCGGGAGGAACGGCGGTGGCGATGGACAGGACTTTGCTGCCGGGCGTGAGCCCACGCCTGCGCATGTCCTCGGTGAAAGACACAAGATGCAGCGAGAGGTCGATGCGGCGATGCGCGGTGAAGGTGCCGCGACCTCGTACCCGGCGTAGCAGCCCTTCGTCCACTAGCCGCCCGACCGCGCTGCGGACGGTGAGGCGGGACACGCCGTAGCGTTCGGCCAGGTCCCGTTCCGACGGGATCGGTGTGTCGGGGGGAAGCTCGTGCTCCACCATGCGGCGCAGGATCTCGCGTAGCTGCGCGTATTTGGGGGTCGGCCCGTCCAGAACACGAGCGGCACGGTCGGCTTGCCCGGCCGCGTCATCGCGAGCCCGGTCCATCGTTACCTCCGTACTCTCGCCTCAGCGGGCTCGCAATTGGTACGTTCCGGTCTAGACCACTGGTGTGGTGGGGCAGAATGCTCCGCAACCCGCCCGGGTGTCAACCACCGTTACTGGTTTGTGGCTGGTGGGATGAGAACACGACAGGAGAGCACGAGGAGGCTGTGATGGCGGACGGTAGGCCGGAGAAGATTCTTGCGGCGCTCGGCGGCGCCGACAACGTCGTCGAGATCGAGGGGTGTATCACGCGTTTGCGTTGCGAACTGGAAGACGGCTCTGTCGTCGACGAAGGGGCGCTCAAGCAGCTCGGGGTGCACGGGGTCACCAAGATGGGCGACGTCGTGCAGGTGGTCGTCGGGCCCGAGGCCGACGCCATCGCCGAAGACATCCAGGACCTGCTGTGAGCATGATCGTGCAAAGCCCGGTCACCGGCACGACGGTGTCGATGGCCGACGTGCCCGACGACGTGTTCGCGCAGGCGATGGTGGGTCCGGGCCTTGCGATACAGCCGGACGGAGGGCGCTCGGACGCGCTGTCGCCGATCGACGGCACGGTGGCGACCCTGCATCCCCATGCCTTCGTCGTCGCGGGGAAGGACGGACGGGCGGTGCTCGTGCACCTGGGCATCGACACGGTGAAGCAGCAGGGTGAGGGCTTCACGCTGCACGTGGCGCGCGGGGACGCGGTACGGGCGGGCCAGCTTATGATCAGCTGGGACCCCGATGCCGTGCGCGCGGCGGGTTACTCGCCCGTGGTGCCGGTCGTCGCCTTGGACGCAACCCCTGACGCGCTGTCCACCGTGGCGCCCGGTGAACGGATCGCCGCGGCGGAGAAGCTGTTCACCTGGATTGCCTGAACATTCGAGGTAGCCGACGTCGAAAGACGGGGTCGTGGCCGGGCCCCGTCAGGCCGTGACGATGCGCCCACCGTCGACCGTGACATCGAGGCGGGGCAGGGGACCGTAGGCCGGCCCGCCCTGCACGTCGCCGGTGAACGGGTCGAAGGTGGAGTTATGACAGGGGCAGCGCAGCCGGGACTCCTCGGCGAGCACCGTGCAGCCCTGGTGCGTGCAGATGGCGTGGAAGGCGACGACCTCGTCCTCGGTGCGCCGCGACACGATGATCTCCTGGTCGTCGGGCGTGGTCACGGACACGGCCGAGCCCACGGGAATGTCGTCGAGCACGGCGAGTTCGGTGCCCTTCGCCACGCTCGGCTGCGACTGAGAGGCCTCGCGGGAGTTCCCTCCCGCGCAAGCGGTGAGGGCGGTTCCGCCGAGAGCCACTCCGGCCACGGCGGCACAGGTGGTCAGCACGGTGCGGCGATCGTGCGTTCGTCCGGTCATGTTCTCCCCAATGCCGTCGAGTCTGTGGTGGTCGGTGGTTGTCGTCCCGGGAAGAAAGTGACGTTTCGCTCTCCCGTCCGCCGGCGTGGCCGGTGCGGTACCTACGGGCAGCGTCGACGCTACCGAGAGTCGCTTGATATTCGCTGGTGGACACTCACCGTGTTCGTGTGGCGTCATCCGGGGCGTGGGCAACCATTCCACATTGTCGGACGCGACGCTGCTGTCACTCGATCGGGGTGGATTCGCGGCTGTTCGTGACCGACAGGCACCATTCGCTCACCGACCGGCTTGTCGAGGCTGTGGTGTTCTCCCAGGCTGGCGGTCATGTACGAGGGTCTCCTGCTGATCTGCCTCGGGGCCGCCATCGGCTGGGCTGCCAGCCGTTCCCTGGCCCGCGCACGTCGGACCGCCGCCGTTCCGGCCGGGTGGTGTGCCACCGCGACCGGTGCGCTGTGGGGCGTGGTGTGGGGATTGGGGGAGACCGGTGCGCTGCCGAGCTGGTGGCTTCCTGTGCCCTTGGCCGCCACCGCGTTCGCCGTGCCACTCGCCAGCGCCGACCTGCTGTATCGCCGACTGCCGGATGTTCTCACCCTGCCCGCGTACGGACTCGCGGGCGCGGCCGTGGGAACCGCGGCGATCAGCGGCCCCGGCCCACCTCTGGCGGTGACGGCTCTCGCCGGGGGCGGTGTGACTTTGGCTGCCCACCTGCTGGTGCACGGCATCGCCCCGGACTCGCTCGGGGCCGGAGACGTCAAGCTGTCGGGAAGCCTGGGGATGCTGGCGGCAGCTGCGGGCTGGCCGACGTTAGTGTTCTCGCTGGTGTCGGCGTCGCTGCTCACCGCGGGATTGGCCGGAGCGGCCGCTCTGGTCGGTTCGCGGCGGTGGAGCGGGGGTGTCCCGCACGGTCCGGGGCTTCTGGCGGCCACGTGCCTGGGTGTGGTGTTTCCGGGGGAGGCGTCCGTGGTGGGCATGGGCAGCTGACGCGACTTTTTCGGTGCGTGACAACATTGGCGATGTGTTGCGTTGGATAACCGCTGGTGAATCGCATGGTCCCGCCCTCGCCGCCATTCTCGAAGGCATGGTGGCCGGCGTGGAGATCACGACGGACGAGGTGGCCGAGCAGTTGGCCCGTCGGCGGCTCGGTTTCGGCCGAAGCCCGCGAATGGGGTTCGAGACCGACCGCGTCGAGTTCCTCGGCGGTGTCCGACACGGGGTCACCCAGGGCGGCCCGATCGCGGTGAAGATCGACAACACCGAGTGGCCCAAGTGGGAGAAGGTGATGGCCGCCGACCCGGTGGAGCCGTCCGAACTGGAGGGCCTCGCCCGCAACGAGCCGCTGACCCGGCCGCGTCCCGGCCACGCCGATCTGCCCGGCATGTTGAAGTACGGCTTCGACGAGGCCAGGCCGGTGTTGGAACGGGCCAGCGCCCGGGAGACCGCCTCCAGGACGGCCCTGGGGACGGTGGCGCGGGCGTTTCTGCGCCAGTTGTTGGGCGTCGAGATCGTCAGCCACGTCGTGTCGATCGGTCGGGCGAAGGCACCTGAGGGACCGTTGCCGGGACCGGGCGACCTGGCGGCTGTGGACGACAGTCCCGTGCGTGCTTTCGGCCAGGAGGCCACCGATGCGATGGTCGCCGAGGTCGAGAAGGTGAAGCGGGCCGGTGACACCGTGGGCGGCGTGGTCGAGGTGATCGCCTACGGGCTGCCGCCCGGTCTCGGGTCGCACGTGCACTGGGACCGCCGCCTCGACGCGAGGCTCGCGGGTGTGTTGATGAGCGTTCAGGCCATGAAGGGCGTCGAGGTCGGCGATGGGTTCACCACCGCCGAGCGATGGGGTAGTGAGGCCCACGACGAGATCGACGCGGATTCCGGGCCGAACGGCGTCACGCGGCGCAGCAACCGCGCAGGCGGCCTCGAAGGCGGGATCACCAACGGCGAGCCGTTGCGGGTCCGGGTGGCCATGAAGCCGATCTCCACCGTTCCCCGTGCACTGTCCACTGTCGATGTCGCGACCGGGGAGCCCGCCGTGGCGATCCACCAGCGTTCCGACGTGTGTGCCGTGCCCAGGGCGGGTGTGGTGTTGGAGTCGATGGTGGCGCTCGTCCTCGCCGATGCGGCGCTGGAGAAGTTCGGCGGCGACTCGTTGTCCGAGTCGAGGCGTAACGTCGAGACGTACACGGCCGACCTGCGGGAGTTCTGGAAGCGGGCGGAACGATGAGTGGCAGGACGGGGAAGGGGCCGATCGTCTTGGTCGGCCCGCCCGGTTCGGGTAAGAGCACGGTGGGCGAGTCGCTGGCCGAGCGGCTCGGCGTCGACTTCCACGACGCCGACGCCGACATCGAGAACGAACAGGGCCGGACGATCTCCGACATCTTCGCCGCCGACGGCGAGCCCGCGTTCCGCGTGATCGAGGAGCGGACCGTAGACCGTGGTCTACGGGAGTACACGGGTGTCTTCGCGCTCGGCGGCGGTGCCGTGCTCTCCGAAGTGACGCGCGAGCGGTTGTCCGGCCACACGGTGGTGTTCCTCAACGTCAGCATGGCCGAGGGGGTGCGCCGCACCGGCCTGTCGACCGCGCGGCCGCTGTTGGCCGGAGTCAACCCGAGGGCGACCTACAGGACGTTGTTGGAAGCACGGCTGCCGATGTACCGGCAGGTGGCCGATGTCGAGATCGACACCAGTTCTCGCGGGCCCGCCGAGGTGGTTGACGAGATCTTCACGAGCTTGTTCGCGTCCACCGAGACAGGCCGAGACGGATAGAGACAATGATCGCCTCGTGTCCCGGGTGGTGAGCCACTCGTGAGGTCATCGAGGTCGAACCGTAGTCGCCCCAGTGAGGAGGAACATGAACGAGCCCGTCCGTATCCCGGTTCGGACCGCGCAGCCTTACGACGTCGTGGTGGGCCGGGGCCTGCTCGGCGAACTGACCGAGACGGTGCGGGACGCCTCCCGAGTCGCGATCATCCACCCGCCCACGTTGACCACCACGGCCGAGGCCGTGCGCGGTGAACTCGCGGAAGCCGGCCTCGACGCCCACCGGGTCGAGATCCCCGACGCCGAGGACGGCAAGGCCCTCACGGTGGCCGACTTCTGCTGGGAAGTGCTCGGGCGGATCGGGCTCGATCGTCGTGGCATGGTAGTCGCGTTGGGTGGCGGCGCTGTCACCGACCTCGCCGGGTTCGTGGCGGGGACGTGGATGCGTGGCGTCCGGCTGGTCAACGTGCCCACCACGTTGCTGGGCATGGTGGACGCCGCGGTCGGCGGCAAGACCGGCATCAACACCGACGCGGGCAAGAATCTCGTGGGGGTCTTCCACGAACCTTCGGCCGTGCTCGTGGATCTCGCCACCCTGGAGACCCTGCCGACCAACGAACTCGTCGCCGGCATGGCCGAGGTCGTCAAGGCCGGGTTCATCGCCGATCCCCGTATTCTCGAACTGATCGAGGCCGATCCCGCCGCGGCCGTGGACCCCACCGGGGATGTGCTGGCCGAGCTGGTGCGGCGGTCGATCCAGGTGAAGGCCGACGTCGTCTCCGCCGACCTGCGTGAGTCGAATCTGCGCGAGATCCTCAACTACGGCCATACACTCGGTCATGCCATCGAGCGCCGGGAACGGTACCGGTGGCGGCACGGCGCGGCGGTCAGTGTGGGACTCGTGTTCGCGGCCGAGCTCGCGCGTCTGGGGGGCCGACTCGACGACGAGACGGCCGACCGGCACGTATCCGTTCTCCAAGCGCTGGGTCTTCCGACGACCTACGATCCCGACGCGCTACCACAGCTGATCGAGACCATGCGATCGGACAAGAAGACACGCTCGGGCACGTTGCGGTTCGTGGTGCTCGACGGTCTGGCCAAACCCGGCAGGTTGGAAGGACCCGACCCCTCGTTGTTGGCCGGCGCCTACTCGGCCGTTGCGGGCGGATCGTCGAGTAACGGGGGTGTGCTGTTGTGACCGTGTACGTGTTGAACGGGCCCAATCTCGGCAGACTGGGCACGCGGGAACCGGATGTGTACGGCGCCACCACCTACGACGACCTCGTGCGTCTCTGTGTCGAGACGGGATCCGAGCTCGGCCTCGATGTCATGGTGCGCCAGACCGACCACGAGGGCGAGCTCGTGGGTTGGTTGCACGAAGCCGCGGACGCCGCCGCCCCGGTCGTGCTCAACGCCGGAGCGTGGACCCATTACTCGATCGCGGTGCGGGACGCGGCCGCGCAGCTGCGGGCGCCGTGGATCGAGCTGCACATCAGCAACGTGCACGCCCGCGAGTCGTTCCGACACCACAGTGTCCTGTCCGACATCGCCACGGGAGTGATCGCCGGGCTCGGTGTGGACGGTTATCGTCTGGCGTTGCGGTGGGTGGCTGACAACGTCCGCTGATGTGTCGCCGCCGGGTCGTCCCGGCGCAGGGGCGGGAGGTTCGGCAGGTCACCATGGGCAAGGACCGATACCGAAGATCGATCGTCGCTTTGATACTCAGCGCGGTCGTCGCGTTGGCGGCCGCGTGCACGTCGGACGAGACGCCACCGCACGCCGAGGCTCCCCCGTCTCGCGACGACCGTGGCTCGGGAGCCGGACAGGCTGAGGCGACCCCTGCTCCTCCACCCGCGACGTTGTCCGTCGACAGTCCGCGCGGCGGCGATCGCGTGGTGGCCAGCGGCGGGGCCGACTCCGTGTACAACTACGGCCCGACGGTGCTGGTGGACGGCGACACCGTGCGTATGTGGTGGTGCAGCCAGTACGGGAGTGCCGCCCCTCCCGGTGACGACATCCTGTACGCCGTGGCCGATTCGCCCGACGGCCCGTTCACCGGTCCCGACGGCGGTATCCCGCAGGCCGTGTTGTCGGGCAACCCCGGTCATTTCGATGCCGTGCACACCTGTGATCCGACGGTGCTGCGGGTCGATGGGACCTACTACCTGTACTACACGGGAGCGGCGGGCGACGACCAGGAGTACGGCAACGCCATCGGATTGGCCACCAGCACCGACGGTGTGCACTGGACCCGCTCCGGAGGAGAGCCCGTCGTCACACCGTCGCACGACACGCATCGCGACAACACCTATGGAGCGGGACAACCCGCGGCGGTGTATCTCGACGGCTGGTTCTATCTGATGTTCACCGACACCACGGGCGAGGCCGCGGGGTGGAACGGCGGGGGACAGTTCCTGTTGCGGTCACAGGACCCGACGTTCTCGTCGGGGGTCGAGGCACTGGGCCGGGACGGTTTCGTCGCCGTGCCCGGTACCGATTCGCCACGCACTCGTTCGGTCGTGGACGCCTTCAGTGCCGATCTGATGTGGGTCGACGCGTTGGACTCGTTCGTCATCGCCCACCAAACCGCCGAGGGCACCACTTTGACATTCTGGAACCGGGACTTCACGGCTCGGCCGTACGAGCCGGTGCTCATCCGCAGTGAGTGGGAAGAGGGTCCCGGACTGGTGCGCCAGTCCGACGGGCATGCTCCGCTCTCGCTGCGGGACGCGTGTGGGCGAGTGCCGTTCGACGTCGTGCACGCCACCGTGATCGGGGAGGCGGACGCTCCTACCGGACTGCGACGCTACGGACTCGACGTGTACGGCGTGGACGGTTGTGGTGATCCGCAGCGCGCTCTCGCGGTGTTGGAGGGCGTCGCCGTGCCGTCGCCGGTGCGCACGATGGATCTGGTGGTGGACGGCCGGGTGGTGCGCATCGATCGGCGATCGGTGGCCACCGTGCTCGCCCGGCACGTATTCGACGAGCGCCCCCCGGCTCTGGACGACGTCCCTGTGGCGGCGCGACTTCCCGCGGGCGCCCGTGCGGTGGAGGCGGAGGGACACGGCGTCGGCGTCCTCCTGGACGGGACACTGTGGCCGGTCACCTCCACCGCGGCACTTCGGGCCAACAACTCCCCGGTCGAGTCGATCAGCCCGGAACAGTGGCGGGCCTACCCGCAAGGGCCCCGTCTGTAGTCACCGGGCGGGTTCCGCTTCCCGCCGGTCGCGGGGACGGGGAGACGGTTTCCACGTCTCCGGCGCGGGTGTGGAGGTCTCGTCGGTGGCGGCGTTCTCGGCGTTATCTGTGCTATCGGCGCTGTGCCGGTGTGATGTGGCCAGTCGGGTTCCCACCAGTAGGCCGAGCCCGGCGGGGATCAGGATCAGCAGCGCGGTGAAGGCCGCGCCTCCCGTGAGGGCGGAGGTCAGCGCGCTCACACCCGTTCTGTCCACGAACAGGGACTTGCCGACGACGGTGAGCACACCGGAGACGACTCCGGCGACGAGTGAGGCCACGAACCAGGTACGGCCGGCGTCGTCGAGGCCGACCCAGGCGTCGATCGCACTCCACAGCGTCGCACTGCCCACGAGCATCGCCAGGGCGATCGTGGTGACGAGTGTGGCGTCGGTCGGCTGGAACACGGCGAACTTCGCGGTGGCGACGGCGGCAGCGGCATGCAGGACAGCCATGCCGAGTCCGCGTGGAATCCAGGACGGCATCTGCGTCACTGTACTGGTGACGCGTCCCTCGGTGAACCTTTTCCCGGGCGTGATCGTGATGTTGCGTGGGCGTGTGCGATGCGCTTTCGACCACCGAGGGTCCGCGGCCGTACACTGGGCCGGTGCCCGAGATCCATGCAAAGCGGCGACGTGCTCTCCGGGAGCGTCTTCAGTCCGCCGAACTCGACGCGCTACTCGTCACCGACCTGCGCAACATCCGCTACCTGACCGGTTTCACCGGGTCGAACGCGGCCTTGCTCGTGCACGGCGACGGTGACGAGCGCAGCGTCTTCTGCACCGATGGCCGGTACACCGCCCAGTCCGAGGCGGAGGTACCGGATCTGCGTCGGCTCATCGAACGACCGAGCGCGCTCGCGCTCGTGCGGGAGGCCGACTCCCAGCTCTCGCGTGGCGCTGTCGTCGGGTTCGAAAGCCAGCACGTGAGCGTGGAGGAGCACGACACGTTCGCCGATGCGGCCGAGACCGTGGTGTTACGTCGAGCGCCGGGGCTGGTCGAGCGGCTGCGTGAGGTCAAGGACGACGTCGAGATCGAGGCTCTTCGCGCGGCGTGTACCGCCGCCGACCGGGCACTGGCCGACCTGTTGGACAGCGGAGGGCTGCGCCCCGGCCGTACCGAACGAGAGGTGGCGCGCGATCTGGAGAATCGCATGGCGGAGTACGGTTCGGAGGAACCGGCGTTCCGAACGATCGTCGCCGCAGGGGCACACTCCGCTGTCCCGCACCATCGGCCGACCGATGCCGTGCTCGCGGCGGGCGACTTCGTCAAACTCGATTTCGGCGCCGTGGTGAACGGGTACCACTCGGACATGACCCGGACGATCGTGCTCGGGGAACCCGCGCAGTGGCAGCGGGAGCTGTACGCGCTCGTGGCGGCCGCCCAGGAGGCGGGTATACAGGCCGCGCGCCCGGGACGGGAGGTCGCCTCCGTCGACGCCGCGGCCAGGAGCGTCATCGCCGAGGCCGGGTACGGTGAGCAGTTCTCACACGGGCTCGGTCACGGCGTCGGACTGGATGTGCATGAGGCACCGAGACTCGCCGCGGTCGGCGTCGGTACACTGTCGACCTGCATGGCGGTCACCGTGGAGCCGGGGGTCTACCTGGCGGGGCGCGGTGGTGTCCGCATCGAGGACACGCTTGTCGTGCGGGAGGGCACTCCCGAGATCCTCACCCTGAGCACCAAGGAACTCGTGGTCGCCTAGTCGCGGCCCCACCCGACACAGGAGAACGCACACTCGTGGCCACCACCAACGACCTCAAGAACGGCATGGTCCTCGTCCTGGACGGCCAGCTGTGGTCCGTCGTGACCTTCCAACACGTCAAGCCCGGTAAGGGCGGGGCGTTCGTCCGCACGACGTTGAAGCACGTCACCAGCGGTAAGGTGGTGGACCGTACGTTCAACGCGGGCACCAAGGTCGACACCGCGACGGTGGACCGTCGGGAGATGACGTACCTGTACAACGACGGCACCGACTACGTGTTCATGGACAGCGAGACCTACGAGCAGCTGGAGCTTCCGGCCGACCTCGTGGGTGACGCCGCGAAGTTCCTGCTCGAGAACACCCAGGTGGAAGTCGGTATGCACGAGGGCACTCCGCTCTACGTGGAACTGCCCACCTCGGTGGAGCTCGTGGTGGAACACACCGACCCCGGAGTGCAGGGCGACCGTTCCACCGGGGGCACGAAGCCGGCGACGTTGGAGACGGGCGCCGAGATCCAGGTGCCGCTGTTCGTCAGTAGCGGTGAGAAGGTCAAGGTCGATACCCGCGACGGCCGATACCTCGGCCGTGCCTGAGTTTCGGACGGCGACGACCACGGTGAACGACGAGTCACGTTCCTCCCGGCCCGGCCGTCGGCGCGGGCCTGTCGGCCGCCGCGCTTCTCGACAGCGCGCGGTGGAACTGCTGTACGAGGCTGCATTGCGGGGCGCCGACCCGGTAACTCTGTTGTCGGAGCGGGTCGGTTCAACCGCCGTCGACCCGATCAGCGACTACACGATCAAGCTGGTGGAGGGGGTCGGCGAGAACCGCGAGCGCATCGATGAGGTGCTGGCCGAGCATGCGCAAGGCTGGTCGTTGGAGCGCATGCCGCCGGTCGATCTCGCGGTGTTGCGGGTCGGTCTCTACGAGCTGCTGTGGTTGGACGACGTGCCCGACCCTGTCGCCATTGACGAGGCCGTGGGGATAGCCAAGCAACTGTCGACCGACGATTCGCCGCGGTTCGTCAACGGTGTGCTCGGCCGTATCGGCACGATCGCCGACCGGCTGCGCACGGTTCTCTGAAGAACGTTCTTTCCGAAGGATTCGGAAAACGAGCGGGCCGGTACCACTTTCGTGGCGGTCTGGTCGGTCATGTGGTGATGTAGCCGGTTCCGTGTCCGGCTACCGGCGAGGACCGCGCGGACCGAGGGCTGGAGCCGAGGAACGCGCGGTCCGTCGCGGTGGGCGCCGGGTCACTCCTCCGTGGAGGGGCGGGCTTCGGGTGGAAGCACACCCCACTCGATGAGCTGCTCGGTCAGCTCTCCGGGCGTCATGTCGTAGATGATCGCCAGCGAACGCAGGTCTTCGGTGCGGATCGAGAGCACCTTGCCGTTGTAGTCGCCTCGCTGACTCTGGATCGTCGCCGCGTACCGGGCCAGGGGGCCCACTTTCTCGGCGGGCAGCTGTTGCAGCCGTTCGAGATTGATCACAATCTTGGTGGCGGGCTCGGCACCGGACGGCACCCTGCCTTCAGGCAGCAATTCGACGACCGGGACACCGTAGAAGTCGGCGAGCTCGGCCAATTTCTGTACGGTCACCGCGCGGTCGCCCCGTTCGTAGGAGCCGACGACGACGGCCTTCCATCGGCCGCCCGATTTCTGCTCGACTCCGTGCAGGGACAAGCCCTGTTGCTGGCGGATACCGCGGAGCTTGGCCCCGAGCGCCTTGGCGTAATCGCCCATGTGGTGGTTCTCCGTTTCCTCGCCCCGATGCGGCCACCGATGACCGACAGGGAATACTTACGCCGAATACTCAGAGTAATGGTTACTCCTCGTCGTCACCAGGTCAAGCAGATCATCGCCGCCTGGGGTTACTCAGCGAGACAGACCACCCGTAAGGGCGAGGTCCCGTGCCTGCTACTGTCGGACCGGTTCGCCTGCGAATCCAGGACAAAGCACATCCTTTAAGGACCCGTCCAGTGAGGCGGGGAAGGAGACCTTCCGTGGCGTCACGACCACGTGGCGCGACCGGATCGGCTGCTGAACGCGAGCTGTTCTCAGCCGGTGACGTTGCGCGCACTATCGCCCGAATGGCCCATCAGGTCATCGAAAAAACCGCGCTCGGTGCTGAAGGGATGCCTCCACCCGTGTTGCTGGGCATTCCGACGCGAGGGGCGCCTCTCGCGGCTCGGTTGAGCGCGAGGATCTCCGAGTTCTCCGGTGTGACAGTGCCCAGGGGCACGCTCGATGTCACGTTGTACCGGGACGATCTTCGGCGTCGGCCCACCCGGCCTCTTGCCCAGACCCAACTCCCCGACTCCGGTATCGACGAGCGGGTCGTCGTGCTCGTCGACGACGTCCTGTACTCCGGTCGCACCATCCGGGCCGCGCTGGACGCATTGCGTGATCACGGGCGCCCCCGGGCCGTGCAGCTGGCGGTGCTCATCGATCGTGGCCATCGCGAGTTACCCATCCGGGCCGATTACGTGGGCAAGAACGTTCCCACCTCGCAGTCCGAGGACGTCTCGGTGCTGTTCGACGAGGTCGACGGTCGGGACGCCGTGTTGCTCAGGGAGCGTGGATGAAGCATCTGCTGTCCACCGACGGTCTCGACGTCGCCGAGGCCACGGCCATCCTCGACACGGCCGATGAGTTGAAACGCACCCTGTTGGGTCGGGAGGTCCGCAAGCTGCCGACATTGCGCGGGCGGACCGTGATCACCCTGTTCTACGAGAATTCGACCCGCACCCGCGTGTCGTTCGAGATCGCGGGTAAGTGGATGAGCGCCGATGTGGTGAACGTCTCCGCGGGCGGCTCGTCGGTCGGTAAGGGAGAGTCGCTGCGGGACACCGCGCTGACGCTGTCGGCCGCCGGCGCCGATTGTGTGGTGATCCGGCACCCGGCGTCCGGGGCCGCGCATCGGCTCGCGGGTTGGCTGGCCGAGACGGGCACCAGCGTGGTGAACGCCGGGGACGGGACGCACG
The DNA here is from genome assembly GCA_021793175.1 of Actinomycetes bacterium. Classification (GTDB taxonomy): domain Bacteria; phylum Actinomycetota; class Actinomycetes; order Mycobacteriales; family Pseudonocardiaceae; genus Saccharomonospora. Next base: position 787 of record JAJYTH010000088.1, on the reverse strand, counting down.
AGCACCCGACTCAGGCATTGCTCGACGCCGCCACACTGCGGGAACGGCTCGGTGCTCTCGAAGGTCGTCGCGTGACGATCGTCGGCGACGTCCTCCACAGTCGGGTCGCGCGTTCGAACGCGCATCTGTTGTCCACGCTCGGCGCGGAAGTGACGCTGGTGGCGCCGCCGACGTTGCTGCCGGTGGGGGTGGAGTCGTGGCCGGTCACCGTGTCCCATGACCTCGATGCCGCCCTCCCCGCCGCCGACGCCGTGATGATGCTGCGCGTGCAGGCCGAGCGCATGCACGGGGGCTTCTTTCCCTCGGCACGGGAGTACGCGCTCGCGTACGGACTGAACGAGACTCGGCTGAAGGTGTTACCCGAGCACGCCGTGGTACTGCACCCGGGCCCGATGTTGCGGGGCATGGAGATCGCCTCGGCGGTGGCCGACGCGCCGAACGCGGCGATCACCGAACAGGTGCGCAACGGTGTTCACGTGCGGATGGCGGTGCTCTACCACCTGCTGGCGGGAGAAGGAGAAGAGTCGTGACGACCGGCTGTGTCCTGCTGCGGCAGGTCAGACCGTACGGAACCGGTGAGCCCGTCGACGTGCTGATCGCCGACGGCGTGATCGTGGAGATGGGCCGTCCCGACGCCCCCGCCGGGGCCCAAGTGATCGAAGGCGACGGGCAGGTGTTGCTGCCGGGATTCGTCGATCTGCACACCCACCTACGGGAACCGGGCAGGGAGGACGCCGAGACGATCGAGACCGGCTCGGCTGCCGCGGCGCTGGGTGGGTACACGGCG